>JBDLUL010000048.1:0-37376 GCA_039805345.1 Bacteroidota bacterium
AAAAATAACCTATTATGAAAGATAACAGTTCCGCATCACGCAGAAGATTCCTGCAGCAAATTGGTGCCACAAGTATGGTCGCCGCTGCGGCTCCTTTACAATCATTCGCTGCCGAGCAAAAGGCAGAAGAACGTATTTTACGTTACGAAAAATCAATTTCTGTTGGTGATAAAATTCGCCTAGGGGTCATTGGTTTTGGTGTTCAAGGTCATTTCGACTTGGCATCTGCCCTAAAAGTTCCCGGCGTCGAATTAGCTGGAATTTGTGATTTATACACGGGTCGTATCGAAAATGCCAAAGAAATTTATGGCAAGGATTTATACACCACCCGCAACTACAAAGACTTATTAGACCGACCGGATATCGATGCGGTGATCATTGCAACGCATGACGTTTGGCATGCACGCATCACGATTGATGCATTAGCAAAAGGCAAGCACGTGTATGTGGAAAAGCCGATGGTTTATAAAATTGACGAAGGCCATCGTGTGATTCAAGCACAGAAAAAATACAATAAAGTGTTACAGGTAGGTTCTCAGCGGGTTAGTAGCATTGGTTTGGCGAAGGCCAAGGAGATGTTGGCCAATGGCGAAATCGGGAAGCTGAACATGGTCAATGCGGTTTACGATCGTCAAAGTTCGATTGGAGCCTGGGAATATACCATCCCGAAAGATGCGGATGCCTCAACGTGTGATTGGAATCGTTTCATCGAGGCAACTGCCAAGATGGAATTTGATGCTAAGAAATTCTTTTGGTGGCGCGCCTTTAAAGAAGTAGGAACTGGTGTAGCCGGTGATTTATTCATTCACTTGTTAAGCGGCACCCACTTTATGACGAACTCAAACGGCCCAGAAACGATTTTCTCTACCGGACAATTCAGCCATTGGAATGACGGTCGGAACTTGCCAGATGTGATGTCGGGCGTCATGCAATACGGAAACACGGCGCAACATCCTGCCTTCCAATTAACCTTGCAAGTAAACTTTGTGAGTGGAACGGGTGGCCAAGAGGTGATTCGTTTGATCGGTTCAGAGGGTGTGATGGATGTGAAAGGAAATACGATTTCGGTGAAGCACAGCATTATGCCAGAAGCGCCGGGATTTGGTGGATATGATTCGGTGTTTACCTTCTCGAAAAGCATGCAAGAAGAGATGACGAAGGATTATAATGCCAAATGGACGGAAGCACAGCGCAAACGCCCAATCAAGGAAGATGTGATTTTTAGAGCACCTGTTGGATACGATGAGCATGTGGATCACTTCACGAATTTCTTTGATGCGATTCGTACGGGTAAGCAAGTCGTAGAAGATGCGACCTTTGGATTTAGAGCGGCAGCGCCGGCATTGGCTTGCAATGAAAGTTATTTCAGCAAGAAAATTATCCAATGGGATCCTGAAAGCATGAAACTAAAATAAGGGAAAGGCGCTCGTTAGAGCGCCTTTTTTCTTAACTTGTATTCGGTTCTAAATTATGTGCTTATGTTGTTAAATCTAATCCAGATTTCCTGGAGTGAGATGATTTCATTATTCAATTTTGTTTCGATTGTTGTTGGATTTTTGGCCCTGGGGGACTTTTTGATTCGTTTCAAGCGTCCTCGCCATATTAAAATCTTCTTTTCATTATTTTTATTTTCATTGCTTTTTTTAGACAGCTTATTGTGGATTGAAGTTTCTTTTCAAGTCCTCGTGGCATGGTCTCCCATTATCAATTTTGGTATTTGGGTGACAGGATTATTTACCTTATCGATTTTAACCGTAGGTCGGATATCTCGATGGGTTTGGTGGTCAAGTGCTTTAATCTTTTTACTGAACTGCTATAATTATTCTGTTTTAATGGATTTGGATGGAGTGGTATTCGACCGTCGGTCCATCTTCATGTTGCGGGGGCCCGGCTCTTTTTCATTCGTGCAATTAGGGCGATATGGACAGCGGATTATTTTATTGATTTCGATAATCAAATTGGCGCGTGTAATTTTCTCGATTCAAGCAGAACGAAATTTGTATTGGACGCGATTGAAGCGCTGGCTAACGATTATGATAACCGTGGCATCTGTCGTTATATTTTGTAACAATATCGTAGCGATTTGGGTATTTAAGACACCTTATTTTTTCGAATTTAGCTTATGTGTATATGTCTTCTTTTGTTTATCCACATTCTTGCTCGTATTGTATCGCCCGGAATTTTTGAATAATCACAATGTGAGTAAGTTGGATTTTAAACGTTACATGCGGGCAATCGATTTGCAATTAACAGATGCAAATTTCTTTGTTCCATTTTTTCAAGACATGTACTATTTGAATTCGAGAGCAACCATCGATCACTTTTGTAAACATTACGGGATTGCGGAATTTGATCAATTCAACGAGCAAATTATACAGCGTTATCAAATGAGCTTTAGCCAATTAATCAACCAAAAGCGTATTGAGTATTTTGTCTCTTTAGCGAAAGACCCTAACTATGCCCATTATTCCATTGAGGCATTGGCCAAAGAATCTGGATTTAATTCTCGTACGGCACTTTACAAACCATTTAAGAAATTTCATGGAGGAACGCCTATCGATCTGATTCATGCATTAAGTAAATGATTATGAGCTGTCTATAAAATTTAGACATCTCGTCAAGTCATGAGACACCCCCTACTTGTTCCTCGAAGCCTGTACGAATAATTTTGAGAGATAATTTCACTCAAAATATATTAAAATGTTTCAACGGTACCTTAGTTTGTGCATGTTTTGCGCAACACTTTTTTTTATTAGTTGTGAAGAAAAAACTCCTACTGTTAATTCTCCATGCGGTCCAAGTTCCGTCTTAGCGACGGCTAATTCGGCAACAAAAATTACGGTTCAATGGGGTGGTAGTGATTGCTCCAATCAGGCGACCTTAGGATATAATGGGACCATAATTTGGAGAAAGTCCACTACCGATACTGTTTACCGACGAGTTATTAATTTACCCTTTCAGGGCAAAAACGCTAATGATTATTCTGCTACCTACTCTTATGTTGACAGTACATTAACTCCCAACATACAATACACATACAAGGTTCAACACTGGTTTGCAGATGCGGTATCAACTTTTCGGACAGCTTCTGCAACGACGAAGCCAATTGTTTTACCTGCAAGTCCAGGGCCTTTAGAACTTTTTAATAGGAGTGACGAGGCAATCGCGGTTTTATTTGTTGCATCATCGACAAGTCTTACTGAGCCCACATTAGGCATCAAGATATTTCGTAAATTAGCTTCTGAGTCCGATGCTGCTTATGTTCAAATTGCAGATGTAGATCCATTTGGTGTTAAACATTACATTGACCGAAATTTGCAACCAAGTACGGCTTATACGTATAAAGCTTACCAATACAACATAAACGGGAATGGTCCTGAGGCAGTTGCTACTTTCTCTACCTTATCTTTTTCTATCCCCGAAGTAACCATCAGCGGTAAAACGTGGATGTTAAATAATTTGGATGTGACAAAGTACCGAAACGGGGATGTTATTCCTGAAATTAAATCGTTGGAAGCGTGGAAAGCCGCTACTACAGGAGCTTGGTGCTATTATAATTTTCAATCAGATATCAATACTAAGATTTGGGGTAAATTGTATAACAAATATGCTATTGAGGATCCAAGGGGCTTAGCGCCAAAGGGCTGGCATATACCTACGAAGGTGGAATGGATGGAAACCATTACGGCCGTCGGTCCCGGTGGAGCCCCTAAACTTAAGGTGGCTAGTAGTTGGCGCTATACGTCTTCTATCAACAAAGGAACAAATACCAGTGGCTTTTCAGCCTATCCAGCAGGAGGTATTATTCGTGGCCAATTTGATCCTATTAAGTCAAATGAGGAGTCATACTTTTGGACCAAACCTGTAGCGGGAGATGATTTAAAGTATTACATATATTTAAATGCAGAATCGAATGATGTGGGTGTTTATCCTGATGTACTTGAAGGCGGACTTCACGGTTTTTCCGTTCGCTGCCGCAAGGATTTATAAAATACCTGGTTTTAATGAATTAATGGGCGCTCGCAAGGGCGCCTTTTTTTATGGGGTATAATCAAGCGGTAATAATTCCGCCATACCGATGCGTCCCATATCGCCACGCATTTCAAGCGAAAATGGATCCATTAAATTTCCAGAAGGACCGAGTAAAACAAGTCCTTTAGGGATCAAAATTGTATAGGGATATGGAGCATCTGGAAATACGGGTCGGAGCACACGTCGTTGGTTGTACACCAATTCAATCGCATTTTGGGTATTTAAATAATACAATTCACTGCCTCGGTAGGGCTTGATTAATTCAGCTGACTGAAATGGGAAGTGACGGGTGGTTGATATGTCAAAAAAGAAACCACGTCTACCTGCCGAGGTATTTTGAATGCCAGGCTTTAGTAAATAGGCGTTAAATCCGGCAGATTCTAAATCATTTTCCATAAGCGCTTTTAAGAAATGTGAGAGCGAGCCCAAATATGCTTCTTGACGGTTTTCATCCCAGCGCTTTTGTTGTTTAAGAGTCAATGGGTGCATGAGTTCATAGCGGGCTAAACCCCTAAATGAAGTTAAATCTCGCGTCTTTTCTAGCCGGTCAAGCGTATACGTTATTTTATACCCCAAGCTCTGATTTTCAATTATCAATGGAGAGAAAGCCGTGGCAATAAGTCGGTCATCATCCTGTTCAAAATTCACCACTTCTTTATTCTGTATATGAACCTCTTTGCTGTTGTAAGAGTCTCCCAAAAAAGCTTTTTCAAATGTCCGAATTTGTTTCTCCCAGGTTTTGTCACGTGATGAACTCACGCGAACTTCGTCGAGCGTTTGGTTATCTTCTTCGAGAAAAATGTTGAGTGCTTTCGACTCTTTCAATATTTCTACTTGCTGAATCTTGTGTTTATATCCGACGAAAGAGGCGACCATGCGATAACGACCCGTTGGAATTCGTTTTAGATAGAAATTTCCAAGTGAATCCGCTTGCGCTCCAAAGGTAGAGCCTTCCAAATAGACACTTGCACCCGGAATTCCCATCCCTGTTTTAGCATCTCGCACATTACCTGAAATGCGGTATTTTTCTTGTGCCAGTAGCGTACATGAAAGTAGGAGACAGAACAGTAATTTCATAGGGAATTTGGGATACTCGATGCTGATTATTACATGCCACGGTCATAATGACTAATAGTATCTGGCGTTTTAAGGATGGACTACACCCATATAGAGGTCAACCTAGAGCCGATTTTCTTAAAGTTAGCGTATGTGATTTTAGGCTACTAATTTAATTTACTATTTTTAGCGCAATTATAACCTAGAAATACATGAAACCATTCTTTTTTCAGACCTGCTTAGGCCTGGGATTTCTTGCGGCCATCGCTTCATCCGTTTGCTTTTTCATGGGTGTTTCAGGGGCTTCAGTCTTGTTAATGCTATGTTTCATTTGCCTTGCCTTAGGCTTCCAAGGTTACCCATTATTGAAAGGCTTTTCCTATACCCTATTCATTTTTGCCGCGTCCACGTATGCCTTAAATTACCCTGAAAACCTCGTCAGCTTTCACGGATTTCCACTGAAGAAATTGGTTACTCCCTTGTTAGTACTTACTATGTTTGGCATGGGCATACACATGAATTTGACGCGCTTTGTCGAGATTGTTCAAGCCCCCAAACCGATCTTAGCGGGGATCTTTTGTCATTACCTAATCATGCCCGGTATAGGATTTGCTTTGGCTATTGCCACCGACCTACCTCCCGAAATTGCTGCTGGTATCATTCTGGTTGGATGTTCGCCCAGTGGTGTCGCTTCGAATGTCATGGCCTACATCTCAGGAGGGAACTTAGCTTTGTCCGTTACAGTAACAGCGATTTCAACTTTATTGGCGCCCTTAGTCACGCCTTTATTGATGAAGCTATTGGCAAATCAATTAGTGCCCATCAACTTCTGGGATATGTTTTGGCATATTTTGGAAATTGTCATCTTTCCTGTGTTAGCGGGTTTGGTATATAATAAATATGCTTATGGGAAACAGAAATGGCTAGACGACTTACTTCCTATACTGTCTATGGCATCCATTATTTTTATTGTCGCATTAACGGTTTCTGCCGGACATCATACACTCATGTCGATAGGTTGGTTGTTGATTCTAATCGTATTAGTACATAATCTTTCAGGTTACTTTTTTGGATATAAGATTAGCAAGTGGATGGGAATCAATGAACAGGATTCACGGACAATCGCATTTGAAGTTGGCCTACAAAACGCAGGTTTAGCCACGGGTATCGCTGCTAAAATGGGCTATATAGCGACAATGGGTTTGGTACCTGGAATCTTTGGATCCATGCAAAATATCACGGCGTCGGTGTTGGCTAATGGGTGGGGAAGGAAGAAATAACCTTCAGGCGTAACATTTACTTTACCCTGCGCGAAAGCGCAAAACTTTTTAATTACTCAAACGTTTAGTTAACATGCATTTTTCCACCGATAAATTTTTTGAAATCCTTCGCAATGTAGGTAGTCGCTATTTTTTACTGGCGGGTATCGTATTTATTGTCTGTTATTTTTTGTTGCGAAATCGAATCGCATCTAAGAAGATTCAATTGGTATTTCCTAAAAATACCGACTATTTGCGTGAAATGATTTACTCATTTTCAAGCATGGTTATCTTTGCCGTGATCGTCACCGGAGTCGTTTTTAATCCATCGGTTCGGCCGTATACGACCATTTACACGGACATTGCCCAATATGGTTGGGCTTATTATGTGTTGGCATTTCCCATTATGTTTATTGTACACGACACCTATTTTTATTGGATTCATCGCATGATGCACCACCCTGTGTTATTTAAATGGTTTCATTTGGTACACCATAAATCGACGAATCCGTCTCCATGGGCAGCTTATGCCTTCCATCCGCTGGAAGCGATTTTGGAAAATGGGATTATTATTTTGTTCTATTTTTCCCTCCCGATGCACGTTACGCATGTGCCGATATTCTTCCTTTTTTCTATTATTTACAACATTTATGGTCACATGGGCTGGGAGCTTTATCCCAAAGGATTTAATACCACGTTGATTGGTCGGTGGGTGAATACCGCCGTCGCACACAACCAGCACCACAAATATTTCAAAGGCAATTACGGCCTATATTTGTTGTTTTGGGACCGCGTGATGGGAACGATGCGAAACGATTATGATGAGGCCTTTGATCAGGTCAAAAGCCGTAAAATTTAATTTTCGTACAAGACCCCAGCACTCGCTTGCAACGCAAAGGTAGTCTTCTGCAAATAGGCTTTCAGGTCGGCTAATTTTTCGGCGGCTTCGAGGGATTTCATTTCCCGACTATTGATTAAGAACAGTGAAGATTCCCCGTTCTCGAATCGCATTTCTTCTGCTTTGACCAATGATTTGTAATTCGTATAGGCAGATTCTTGCGTCCGAATCTGTTTTTGTAAGGCCTCAAATTGGTTGAAGTAATTGCGCACTTTGACCGCTACTTGAACCTGCTTTTGGTTCAAATTCAATTGCTCCGCTTCTAGTTTTAATTTGGCCGCTTGATAGGCTCCTCGTCCTTCCGAAAGGCGAAGGGGTAGTTCAAACTTAATCCCGTATTTATAATTATTCTCCAGAAATGAAGCGCCATAAAGCGAGGGCCCTCCCTTTGATAAATGATTGTAACTGACGTCAAGCTTAGGAAGCAAACTTTGGAATTTCAACTGCTTCTCAATGCCTAATACATCCAATTTATTTCGGTAATTATTGATTTCAGGATGATTTTGCATAGCCTTATCTAACAGGCTTGTTAGGTTGAGATCAGCATTTGCGAGTAAGCGTATTTCCTCGTTAGCCGCTGGCACAACATCTTCAGCTAGGTCAACTGGGCTATTGTCTGCATTCCATAAAAAAGCAGAAAGACCTAGTCGGGCATTCGCAAATTCCATTGTCTTTGCGGTCAACATGTTCTCAAATGTTTGCTTTTGCGTTAAGGCCTCCAGCGTATCCACCGCAGGTCTGTCCCCAAATTCCACACTCTTTCGTACGAAATCAAGTCGCTTCGTCGCGTTTAAGTAATTGGTTTGAACAAGTTGTAGTACCTGGTAGCTTCTAACCCAAGTGATGTAGCTTTCCATGGCGTTCTGCAACAAGTTATTCAACTCCGTGCGTTGATCTTGAATCGCCATTTTTTGCATGATTTTGGCCTGCTGAAGCGCGGCTCTTCGCTTATCCATCAATAGATTTTTGGCTAATGGAATTTGAACGCCGATAAAGCTTGTTTGTCCAACGGTCTGGCTGGGGTCTAAGCGGGAACCTTGGATGTTTTCTATCCCTGCGCTGAACTCAATTCCATACCAAGTGGGAATGCTCAGGGAGGGTGCATGGTAATCCAGGTAGTTTTTGCCATCCAAGGTTTTTTGCGTACTGTAATGCTGGAGTACGGGATCAAATGCACCACGCGCCATGGTCAATGAAGCATTCGATTGCTTAATGTCAATCAACGTCTGCTTGACGACCGGATGGAAATTCTGTACGATTTGCCAATATTCCGTTGAGCTTAAGGATTTTTGTTGACCCCAACCGACATGAAAAACGAGCAAAAATAGCAAGACCTTATTTTTCATTTTTTTCATTTTTTTCCTTTTTCCCCTTGTAATAATCGGCTGGAAAACCGTTGATGTTTCGCCACAATTCATACCATACGGGTACGTCATTTAATAGGGCGATGCCTTGAGCCCCTGCACCGATACGCAATTGGTTTGGCCACCTTTTTCCTTGTGGATCTTCTTCGACGATGACACGGAAAAGTCCCTGGTCATTGATGGTATTTTCGACCGCACGTATTTTCCCCGGGAATGTTCCAAAGCTTTGGTTTGGCCAGCCACCCGCAAATAAGATGACTGGATATCCGTCAAAAATTAATCGGACTTCTTCGCCAGGAACGATGAGTGGTAAATCAACCGGCCTCACAAAGATTTCAACTGCCACATTCGTATTGTTGGGTACGATGGTCAACAAATCTTCGCCTTCTTTAATAATTTCACCTAAACCGGATTTGGTCGCTTGGATGATTTGTCCTGCCTGTGGGGCAATGATGTAATACATTCCATTCCGGATGGTGTAATTTGTTACTTGATTTTCGAGCTTTGCAATGTCTCCCTTATTTGTTTCTATTTGCCCCAAACTCTGGAATCGTTCCCCTTCGGCCTTATTAATTTTCTCGCGATACTCTTGGTCAACGCCACGCAATTCGATTTGGGTATTTGCAATATCTTGCAAAGTTTGATTCACTTTATTTTCCGTGGTTGTTTTTTTTGCCAAAGCATTTTGCATGGCTACATTACGCTGCTGGAATTGTGTCTGCGAGATGAGCCCTTCGCGGTACATTTTTTGGTTACGCTCAAACTGATCCTTTGCAAGGTTATAGTCATTTTGCGTGGCATCAAGCTCTGCCCGTTCCCCCGTTATCTTTTGTTGTAACTGTTTGATTTTATTCTCAACCTGGCTCTGCTTTAAGGTTAATGAACGCTTTAAGTTATTGATTTGATCTTCCGTTGCCTGTACTTTTTGCTCATAAAAACGAAGGGACCCAACCTTGGCATTGACTTGTTCTTGGGTTCTCGAAATTAAGTTGGGATCCAGGTATTCTCCCTTAATCTCGGTTATTTTAGCCAAGGTGTCCCCTGCTTGTACCGTGTCACCTTCTTTCACCCACCACCGACTAATCTTTCCGGCGATTGGACTATAGATTTTTTGAGGTTTTTGTTCTTGGAATAAGCTGGTCACATTTCCTTTGCTCCGGATATTTTGTGTCCAAGGCAAAAATATGATGGCCAATGTCAACACCAACAAGGAAACCAACCAAGGTTTAATGGCAGTGCTTTTGCCTTCCTCATAGATGTGGTCAAACGCATTAAATTTTTCCATGGCGCATATAGATTTGTTGGTCTGTCAATCGATTAAAATCGGCATCATCCGACACAACGATTACGGTTGTATCAGCAGGCAAATTCAGCAAGTAGTGCTTCATTTGTTCTTTATTTTTTGTCTCCAATCCGGCCCATGGCTCCTCAAGTAACAAGAGTTTTTTCGGGCCACATAGCGCACGGAGTAGGAGCACTTTTCTGATGATGGTTTGGGGCGTTTTCTTCCCTATAGGTTCAATGATGGTGTCAAAGCCAGCCGGAAAATGCGTTAAAAAGTCATCAAACCCAAGTTCCATTGCCTTCCGAAGGATTAAGTCAGCTGTGATTTCTTTTTGTCCCAGGCTGATATTTTCCCAAAGGCTTCCGCCAAAGATTTCTTGACCGTGTAAGACAACGCCCGTACATTTCCTTAAATCCTGTAAAGCGTAGTTCTGAATGGGGAAGTGATTTAGCTGAAAACTACCCTCAAAATCTTGATAATTACCCGTTAACATGCGTAGTAACATCGACTTACCCGAACCTTCGGGGCCATCAATACTCACCTTTTGGCCTGGCTTGATGTGGAGGTTGATGGAGTCTAGTATTTTCTTGCTTGCATCGAAAGAAAAAGAGAAGTTGGACAGTTGTATTTCCAAGCCTTTTTGGACGTTTACCTCCATTGCCCCTGATCGCTCTAATGGACTTTCTGTGACACTTGCAATCTTTTCTAAGCCTGTGATAACATCATAAGCACTATCTAAACTGGTGATCAGTTTTTCTACCGCACCAATCACCATTAAAATGACGATTTCAGCGGCAATAAATTCGCCAATGTTCAATTGCTGGTCAATCAACAAGTAGGTTCCTAAGGTGAGCATGAGCACCGTCAAACTAACCTTGAAGAAAATAAGGGTTTTGTATTGAAACAATAACACGTGAAAATGTTGGGTGCGGGCTTCTAAATACCCGCGCGTGTGGGCATTTGTTTTCTCCAAATTGAGATCAGAACCTTGGCTAAATTTGAATGATTTTAGGGTGCGCCCCATTTCATTGAAAAAGCCCACTACCTCATATTTAAAATTGGACTCTTCAATACTCGTTGATATGCCTCTTTTGCTCGTTAGATTAAATATGAGCCCGAGCAGAATAAGCAGAAAAATGCCCAACAAAATAAAGAGTGGGTGGTACAAGGAAAGTAGCAATATGCCAAAGATAATTTGAACGCTGGCGATGGGAATGTCGAGCAATAATTTGGCAAATCCTTTTTGAATATTAATGGTATCAAAAAAGCGGTTGACTTTTTCGGGGATGAAATAAGCATCCATTTTTTTCAAGTCCATACGTGGAATTGTATCCGCAAAGGTGTAAGCGTAATTCGCAAAGACGCGTTGTTGTATCGTCTCGATGATTTTCATTTGATTAATCTGCAACACGCCTACCAAAAAAACACCTAAGACAACGAGGAAAATAAGGACATAAATGGAGCTGACCATGGTCGCACCCATCACCAAACCGATGATTGTTTGAACGCCTAAGGGTAAACTTAAATTGATCAATCCACTCAACATGGAGAAGAGGTAGATGGAAACGACCTCCTTTTTATGTACGTTGACAAGTTGGGCAATTCGCTTTAACGGATTGGAAGGTGTCATGTTTTTTTAGTTTGTTGGCAAAATTATAAATACTTTTTAAAATAATAGTAATACTATTCAATATAATATTAAAATATATTTTGTAATAGTGTTAATATCGGTTAATTTTGGATGTAGATTTTAACAGGCTATGGATTATTCGTTAAGTTTTAAGGTGAATGAAAGTATCTATTTGCGTGATCCGGAAGGAACGGAGCTCGGCAAACAGATTATTAAACACGCCATTGAACTCATTCATGAGCTAGGTTTTGAGCATTTTACCTTCAAAAAATTAGCTTTGGAAATGAATACGACGGAGGCTTCAATCTACCGTTATTTTACCAATAAGCACCGGTTATTACTTTATATTTTGAACTGGTATTGGTCTTACATGGAATATTTGGTTGTGGTTCAGCTGGAGCCCATTCAAGACTTGCGCGCCAAACTTGAACGGGTTGTTGAATTATTTACGCACGAATTGCCCGAGCGCTTAGGTCAATCCGATTACAATAAGAATCATTTGCATCAAATTGTTATCTCGGAAAGCAGCAAAGTTTATTTGGTTAAAGAGGTAAAGGAAATTAATGAGCATGAGGTTTTTAAACCTTATAAAGATTTGTGTGCGCGCATTTCGGATTTAATTAAGGCCTTTCAGCCGACTTACCCTTACCCACATTCATTGAGCACAACCTTGATCGAGACAGCTCATTCCCAATTGTTTTTTAGTACATACCTGCCTAAACTCACGGATGTTCAACGCTTGTCTAAAGCAACATTTGTAGAACAATACCTGAAGGATTTGGTATTTAAAGCACTTGCGTAGGAACAAAAAAAACGACCCATGTTGGGCCGTTTTAATTCGAGTCTTTTCCTTATCTTATTGCTGCATTTGCTGCATATCAGCACCACTGTTATTGTTGCGCTTCATTTGGCTCATATCAAATTTTCCAAAACGTACCGACAAGGTCAAACGAACTTGTTGGGGATTTGAAATCCGATAGCTTGTCTGTACAAAGCCATCACCAATCGACACACGCGTATTTCCACGTGTCTTCATGATATCATTAAAGGCCAAGGTTAATGATGCCATGTCATTTTTCAGGAATGATTTTTTGATTGCTAAGTCGATGCCGTAATAGGGTTCCACATAGCCCTGCGATGAACTTTGTGCCTGCATACCTGGAGGGCCCATTTGGCCTTGATTTTGACTCACAGGCATATTGGTTTTGCCTTGATAATCGCCCGACAACTGAATCACCCACTTTTTAGGCAAGACAAAATTGTTATTGATTTTACCAAATGCTGTCCAAATACCATCGCTTACCGCACCGGCTCCTTCAATATTGCTCGTATTGATTTTTGAATTATACACATTCAAGTTGGCCGTAAAATCCCACCAATTAAAAAACTTGTTCACATAGGTCGCCTCAGCACCATAATTGATACTGGAGTTTGCGTTGATAAATGTATTAATCAAATCCATTTTTCCGCTGACAGGATTAATCTCTTGGCTATAATAACGGGTAATTAAATTGTCCGTGTATTTATAATAACCCGAGAACAAAAACGTCGCGGAACCTTTTGTCTTGCTGTAAGAAAGCTCGCCTGACGTCGTGAATTCAGGAACCAAATCCGCATTTCCACGGGTAATATTTAAGCTGTCGCTGTAATCAACAAAGGGGATAATTTGAAAGAAATTAGGCCGATTAACGCGGCGCGTCACGCTCAATTGTAATTGATCTGTTTTCGATAAATCCTTCTTTAAGAAAATAGATGGAAATAAACTCAACGGAAAATTATTGCTAAACTGCTGTTTTGTATTCAATAACTCACCCGTATAATTTGAGCTCTCACCACGCAATCCAATTTTGTAAGAGAAGGCAGTTGTTTTGCCTGATACTGACATATAGGCCGCGTACACATTATTTGTACTGGTGTAGTTAATGGAAGCAGAGGTAATTTCTTTGTATACGTCTGAGCCAACGGGCTTTAATGTATTTACATTTTTATTCGCTAATTCATTTATCTGTGCGCGCAGGCCCATTTCGATGGTACCTTCGTTTTTGATGGGCTTCACATAATCCGTTTGAATTGTGATGAATTTATTATTCCCCTCGCCAGCATTTTTCTGAATCTGCGTACCTGTGATGGCGCTGTTATTCAAATAATTGGTTGTAATCAAGGATTCATTTTTGTTTGTCCCTCCAAAGAAGTTCATGTCCATGGTTAACTCTTCTCCTGCTTTCGGGAAGGTGTGCTTAAAGCCCAACTGGAATCCTTGGGGTTTAAACTCACGCGAACTTTCTGTATAGCGACTGCTGAAAGATTTAACACCATTGACGGTACTCGTTATGTCAAGTGTTTCGATTGGCTTGAACTGGCCTCCGCCTCCGAAGAAAGCACCTAAGGTTACCGTAGAACGGTTCGTTAAAGCGTAATCGGCTGAAAAACGAGGAAACAACATGAATCCTTTCGTCTTATTATCAGAGGATTGGTAAATCGATGTAGGTACGTCGCCTATGGTTGCCTGGCGATCGCTATATCCATTCGACTCATTACGCTCCATCATGTTCATGATCGTCGCGGTTAAGTTCCATTTGTTTTGTTGGTAGCTGAAATTACCCATCAAATTGGTACCCCCTCGGCGATTAGCTCCGGCATTTACCATCCCATTGTACCCATTCTTTTTGTTCTTCTTCAAGACAATGTTGACGATTCCTGCCATACTTCCAGACGCATCATATTTGGCAGATGGGTTGGTAATAACTTCTACTTTATCGATGATATCAGCTGGAATTTGATCCATGGACAATGTTGTAGGTCTTCCGTCAATGAATAGAATTGGGTTCGCGTTGCGAACTTTTACATTCCCATCGATGTCGACTTGTACCGAGGGAATATTACGCATCACATCAATCGCGGTACCCCCAGAAGTCACGATGTTTTGGCCGACATTAAATGATTTTTTGTCGATATCCATTTCAACTAAGGCTTTGGTACCTGTCACCACAACGGCGTCTAATTCTTTGGAATCCGTTGCTAATTTGATGTTCCCTAAATCTTTTTCAAAAGCAGCCATCAGTTTGGCCATCATTTCAGGGTCGGGTGCTTGGCCAGGTTTCATGCCACCCATCGGAGGCATTGCGAAAGCCACGGGCGCCTCGTAAGAAGTAAAACCCACAAAACTGATTTTGATTTTCAATTTGACATTGATCGGAATCTCTTTGAAATTAAAGTCCCCGTTCAGCTCAGCTTGTTGGGCCTTCACTAAAATATCTTTCGGTTTTTTGGTTGCTGGGTCGATCGTCGTTTTCAATAAAACAACGGAAGCAAATTCAACGGGTTTTCCTTGATCGTCAACAACTTTTCCATATACATGGCCCCGATTCATGTCGGGCATTTTGGCTCCCGCAGGGGCTCCAGGAACTTGTGCGAATGCAAAGAATGTGCTAATCGAAACAAGGGTAGTCAAAATGAATTTTTTCATTAGGCGGATTGAATATTATTGTATCCCAAAGATACATTTAGAGATTTTTAGTTTGTTATTTTTTCTGCTCAGCGGTCGAATGTATAGATGAAAGCGGGGATTGTTGAGTTTGGACTTTATTTTTATAGCCCCAGACTTTAGTCTGGGGATCCCTAGGCTAAAGCCTAGGGTTATAAATTTTTTGATACTAACGGTCTCCGGACTAATTTCCTTCGGACTTCGGACTGGTCACTATCCCTCTCCCTATCGCAAACAAAATCGTATTCGCCAGCGCCGCACATCCAACAATGATAATCGCCATCGTAAAGGGCGTTCCGTCAAACAAAAGACCTACGAGAACAGAACAAACCGCCCCCCAAGCCATTTGGATGGAACCCAGCATCGCAGAGGCCGTCCCCGCACCTTGGTGAAAAGGACGCAAGGCAAGTGTCGCTACATTGGGGAAATTGAATCCTTGGCAGCCCATGATTAAAAACAATAAAAAGATGTTCAGCTCCATGTTCAGCAAATCAAATTTTGCCAACAGCGATAACAGGAGTCCTAAGGCCAATTGTGTAGGCAAAGTCACGCGCAAGACTTGTAAACTCGTGTATTTCTTCAGGACGATGCGGTTCAGTTGGCTCGCCGAAATGATACCCGAGGCAACAATCGCGAATAGAAATCCAAAGGTCGACTCACTTACTTTATAATAGGTTAAAAAGGTCAAAGGAGCTCCTCCCACATAGGTGAAAATACTTCCCGCACCAATCGCTCCCGTGAAGGCAAATACCAAATATTCTTTTTGCTTGAACAGTGCGCGATAGGCTTTAATGATTGTTGAAATCTTAAATGGTCCTCTTTTTTCATGGTTGATTTTCTCCGGCAACCAGGATTTTATCAAGAAAATAATCACCAAAAGGATACCCGCTAAGACCAAGAAAATCGCTTTCCAGCTCGCGAGTGTCAACAATAAACTTCCCAACGATGGGGCCAAAATAGGTGAAACCCCTAAAATCAAAATCATCATGGACATGATTTTAGGCCGCTCTTTTTCTTCAAAGGTTTCTCGAATCACGGCGTTTGGAGCAACCATACCCACGCTACCACCAAGTGCCTGGAACAAACGAAAAATCGTTAGTGCTTCCACAGATGTGGCAAATGCACAGGCGATGGAACTTAATACATAGATTGAAAGCCCGATGTATAATACATTTTTCCGACCAAAATGATCCAATAAGGGCCCGCTGATTAATTGGCCTAAACAGATTCCAAAAAAGAAACTCGACAACGTATAGCCCATTTCTTCCTGTGAGCAATTCAGCGCAGCGGCAATATTCTTAAAAGCAGGCAGGTACATGTCGATCGACAAAGGCCCGATAGCCGATAGAATACCAAGAATTAAAATGATTTTTGTCCGCGATGATGTTTGCGTCATAGGTGTTGTGTTAACTGGGCTGCAAAATTACGACCATTTCGCGTGGATTAAAAATGGAGCCTAATTATTAGCCGTCTAAAAAGAGTTATCTCGAAATTTTCATCTTTCGTCTATAAATAGTTGTAAATCAGGACATTCATTTGTTCTTTCATTCTGACATTGAAGTACAATTCTAAACCTATGAAACGAATTCTAACTTTTGGCCTATGGGGCATGGGTCTTTTTATGGCATTAAGTGCCGCAAAACAACCTAATTTGCCTATTTCATTCCCGCAAGATTCCCTACGCATACCAGCCGGCGTTGACCCCAACGATGAAAACTGGAAAGGCATCGACCTTACTCCGAAAGATCCCGTTCAGCCTTTGTCAGTGGAAGAAGAAGCGAAGCGCTTCCAACTGCCTCCTGGATATAAAATTCAACCCGTACTGACTGAACCTGCGATCCAACAACCGGGTGAAATTGTCTTTGAT
Organism: Bacteroidota bacterium; assembly: GCA_039805345.1. Lineage (GTDB taxonomy): Bacteria > Bacteroidota > Bacteroidia > Cytophagales > Spirosomataceae > Aquirufa. The sequence goes on from JBDLUL010000048.1 coordinate 16,876, forward strand.
GGAAACGGCCGTATGTATGTTTTGGAATTACGGTCTTATATGTTGGACGCTGATTCCAAAAATGAACTTGAACCCATTAGCATCATCTCCCGCTGGGAAGATAAAAACAACGATGGTATTTATGAGACAGGAACCACGTTTGTGGATAAACTGATTTTTCCTCGTTTTGTACTTCCGTATGGAAAAGATGCTGTTTTGACAATGGAATCAGATACAGATAACATTTATAAATACACAGATACCGATGGCGACGGGAAGGCCGATAAAAAGGAATTGTTTACAACGAAATATGGCCGGTCGGGGAATGTGGAGCACCAACAAGCCTTCTTATTTTATGGCATGGACAACTGGCTCTACAGCACGGTAAATGCCTTCCGTATTCGGGAAACGGCGAATGGAATCATCCGCGAAAAGACAGGTGCCAATCGGGCCCAATGGGGAATCACCCAAGATGATAACGGTAAATTGTGGTTTCAAGGCGGAGCCTCGGGGGTACCATCTTATTTTCAATTCCCTATACAATATGGGAATTTTGATGTGCCAAATGAATTAGCCAAAGGCTTCGAAGTTCCTTATGGGGCAGCGGTGAAGGTGGCTGACATGCAAGGTGGAATGGATGAAATTCGCCAACCTGACGGTTCGTTAAATCGCGTGACTGGATCGGCTGGAAACGATATATATCGAGGAGATCGTTTGCCTGCATCCTTACGTGGGCAGTTGTTTTACGGAGAACCTGTGGCACGAATCGTCCGACAAATTAACCCAGTCGTGCAGGATGGATTAACAACGTTGCACAACGTATTCCAAGAGCAGAAATCTGAATTCTTAACATCTACGGATCCACTTTTCCGCCCTGTAGACATGGCCACCGCGCCTGATGGAACGATGTACATCGTAGACATGTACCACGGAATTATTCAAGAAGGACAATGGACACCCAAAGACTCCTACTTACGGTTGAAAATCGACCAATACCGCTTGGATAAAGTGGTAGGTCTTGGACGTATTTGGCGCATTACCTATGATGGCCAAGAACGTGACAAAAAGCAAGCTCGTATGTACGATGAAAAATCAGCTACCTTGGTGAGCTACTTAAACCATCCGAATGGTTGGTGGCAAGATATGGCGCAACAAGTTTTGGTATTGCGTAAAGATAAATCGGTCGTACCGGCATTGAAACAAATGGCCTTCCGTGGCTCAACAATTAATGGGCGTATCCATGCACTTTGGACGCTTGAAGGTTTGGGAGCATTGACAGCTCAGACTGTGCAAAAAATGGTGGGCGATGCGAATCCACGCGTCCGCATTCAAGCCTTGAAAGCTTCTGAAACCTTGTACAAAGCAGGGGATAAAACCTTTGCTTCAACCTATCAAAAGAGTATGTTGGACAAGGATCCTGAAGTAGCAATGCAAGCAATTTTTTCAGCGAAGTTTGTGAAGGCTCCCGACTTAGAATCAGCTGTTAAAGCAGGCATCGAAAAGCACCCAACTGGCGGTGTTAAACTCGTGGGGGAACAAACGATCACACCGCCTAAATCAAGAGCGAATGGCCCATTCAATGCGACCGAATTGAACAAAGATCAAAAGGAAATTTTAGCCCGCGGCGAATTGGTTTTTGCGGAGTTGTGCTCACAGTGTCATGGAAATGATGGCATGGGGAAATCGATGGGGAATAATAAATTACTAGCTCCGGCTTTGGCAGGGAGCTTCCGCATTCAGTCACATCCGGAATATGCTGTGCGCGTTTTATTGCATGGTTTAGACGGTGCCGTGGACGGGAAAAACTATGCCGGGGGCATGATGCAACCCATGAAAGAACAGTCGGACCAATGGATCTCCGATGTTGTTTCGTACATCCGTAATGGTTTATCGAACGACGCTTCATTCGTAACGCCGCAGCAAGTGGCGGCTATTCGGGCAAAGACGGCTAAGCAAGCAGCGATGTATAGATACGAAGCCTTAATGAAGGTAGTGCCACAAGAATTTCCAGCGGATGCCTCTTGGAAATTTGCGGCGAGTAATACCGTATCGACGCGGGTTGGCGGAAACGCATCACCGCGCAGCGCTACGAATTACGAAGGCTGGTCGACGGGTATCACGCAAGCGAAAGACATGTGGTATCAGATTGAATTTCCACAATCGATTAATCTCTCGGAATTTCACTTTACATCGAACACCACTTTTAAGCGCCCGGCAAAGCCTGCGCCAGGTGTGGCGCCCACAATGATTGCAACCTACCCGCGCCTCATGCATGTCGAGACATCCGTTGACGGGATGCATTGGAATACGCATGTGGCAAATTGGAAAGGGAAAGAGGGTGATAATATCGTCAGCTTTGACCAGGTGAAAACGAAATTTGTGCGATTGAAATTAGGGGAGGGTCTGACGAAAGAAGCAGACGAAATTCCTTGGTCGATGCGCCAAGTAAAAATTTATGGATTAAAATAAACAACCTATATCGATGAAATCAAATCGCAGAAATTTTATTCAATCCTTGGGATTGGGTGCCGCTTCACTAAGTGTGGGCAAACAAATGACGAGCTCCGTTGCCGCGAGCACAGACGACCAAGTCTTATTCGTGGGCGATCAAATTGCCGTGGCACAAACCGAGTACGGAAAGGTGAGGGGTTTTATTTTACGTGGAATTAATCAGTTTTTGGGTATTCCATACGGAGCTGATACGAGTGGAAAAAACCGTTTTATGCCGCCGCAAAAACCTGCGGCTTGGTCTGAGGTGAAACCTTGCGTTTGGTGGGGAAATACCGCTCCGCAAATCATGGAGAAGCGCTATGCGAATGCTTATGCATCCTTTGTCGATCATTGGAATTACGATGATGTATCCGAAGACTGTTTGCGTCTGAATGTTTGGACTCCGGCGATTGATTCGAGTAAGCGTCCCGTCATTGTCTGGTTGCACGGTGGTGGATTTACAAACGGAAATGCGATTGAGCAAGATGGCTATCATGGCGAAAATATTTCCCGTTTGGGGAATGTGGTTTTCGTATCGATTAATCACCGACTAGGGCCCTTTGGTTATTCGCATCTCAAAGCGGCTGGCGGTCATCCGCACTCAGGAAATGTTGGGAATTTGGACATGGTCGCGGCATTGGAGTGGGTGAAAAATAACATTGCACATTTTGGTGGCGATGCCGGGAATGTCACGATCATTGGCCAGTCGGGCGGCGGCGCGAAGGTTACCTCATTAATGAATATGCCTTCTGCCAAAGGACTGTTTCATAAAGCAGTTGCTTTGTCGGGCACTTCCTTGGGTGGCGTGAATAAAGAATATGCCGAAAAGTTGGGTGTGAAGGTGATGGAAGAGGCGGGGCTGAAATCAGGTGAAATAGACAAGCTCCAACAAATTCCTTGGCGCGAATACATTGACATTACGACACGAGCCGTGGAGAAAATGAATGAGGAGGCCAAGAAAATGGGCATCGCACGGGGTGGATTTTCCCCGGTAGCAGATGGGGTGACTTTGAATGATCAAGCGTTCTTTAGTGACCCGAATCATTTCTCTGCGGATATCCCGTTAATCATCAATACAACCTTTCATGAGTTCAGTCCGTCTCGCACGGATGCGAGCTTGGAATTGATTAGCCTTGCGGGTGTAGTAGATAAAATCAAGATGCGTTTTGGAGATCAATCCGCGGCGATTGTGGAGGCCTTCCATCAAAACTTCCCGAATGCGAAGCCGATTGAGATTTGGGCGATGATTAACTCGAATCGGAAAGGTGCCATTGCTGCTGCGGATGCGAAATTCGCGCAAGGCAAAGCGCCTGTGTATGTCTCTTGGTTCGGTTGGCAGCCACCACTATTTGATGGCCGGATGCGTGCGTTCCATTGCGACGATATCTGTTTTTGGTTCTACAATACCGATCTGATGTTGACACATACTGGTGGAGGTAAACGCCCGCGCGCCTTGTCATCCAAAATGGCGAAGTCCTTTTTGAACTTTGTCAAAACGGGAAATCCGAACGGCGGAGGCTTGCCGAATTGGAAGCCTTATACGAAAGCGAATGGCGAGACCATGATTTTAGACGACCAGTGCTCATTAGTTAATAACCCTGATGCACAAGCGCGTAAATCGTTAGGTTAAAAGAAGAGCCCGGTGTAGCTACCGGGCTTTTTTTATTTCATTTTAAACATCCTATTAAATGCGTAAGTTGCTCCTACATTCCATACTGGGTCTTTTCCTCCCGTAATGTTTGTGTTTATCGGTTGATTATAAAAACAGGAAAGGGTTACAGGGAATTGTTTGTGTGCTAGCGTCATCGTCCCGTTTACGTATGAACCCTCTTCCCCGTTTGTGAATAGGTAGATTAATTGAGTGCTTATGCCTGCTACAAATTCTTTACCCAATTTGACGTTCGTATATCCTCCGCGCAGGGTTAAAAGGTTCGTTGGTTTAGTCTTATTTTCGACGCTTCCTGCTCCTACCAAATAATAGAATCCCACATTGACATGTTGATTGAATCGGTAGTTTTGGTACACCTCGGCGGCTAAGAATCGTTGGGCCCTCAAGACTACTTCATTATTCCCATTGATACTAACGGGAATGGATTTAAAAATGATGGCCGGGTGTGCGCCGATGTTCAAGGAATACTTGGGTGTTTTTGCCAATTTGTAGCGAAACCAATAGATGAATGACCAAGGTTTGCCTTCCAGTGAAACGCGGAATTCGGGCTCGAAGGTTAGTCGGCGGCCCACGGTGAAGTTGATGATGGTAGCAGGTTTTCCTAAGGTAAATATGGGAACGACCGAAATACCATTGTTGGTCACTAAAGCAGTAGTGGCAAATTGAATTTCTTTCTTGGTGCTATCGACAGGCGTAGCTGCGAAGCTGTTTTGGGTTAGCGGTAAAAGGCAACAAAAAACAAGGATTTTTGATAGAGACATGAGGCGGTTTTCAGAATTGATGTAAAGGTACGATGTTCGTTAAGAATAGGGCAAAATTTCGGGATTCAGGCTTTATTACGTTTTTTCATGGAATATGTTTTTCCGGTATTTCATGGGACTGAGCCCCACATGTTTTTTGAAAAATTGATTGAAGTAACTGATTTCATTAAAGCCAAGGGCATCTGCCATTTCGGCAATGCTCCATTCGCCTTGGGAAAGAATGAGCTTGGCCTCTTGGCTGATTCGATCTGCAATCAGCTGTGAAGTTGTTTTCTGGGTTATTACTTTGACTGCCCGATTTAGGTGATTAACATGCACGGCTAATTGGTTCGCAAAATCAGAGGGACTCTTCAATTTGATTTTATTCTGGGCTCCTTCAATGGGAAATTGACGTTCTAATAATTCCAAAAACAACATGGCAATTTTTTGATTGGCATTGTCTGGCGTGTAGCGGGAGGAGTTGGCGGGCTCTAATTTGAGCGCTGTATGCATCATTTCCAGCGCTAAGTTGCGTAGCATGTCGTACTTATGCATGTATTCGGAGTTGATTTCGCCTAACATCCGTTCGAAGATCAACTGAAACTGTACATAAGCTGCGTCATTTAATTCGATAACCGGTGATCCATTTGGCTGGTAAAGCGAATAGGATGAAAAGTTACCGTATTGTTGGAAAAAGTCATGGTTGAAAATACAGAAATAGCCCGTACTAATATTCTCAATTGAGTCCCATTGATAGGGAACGAGCGGATTAGAGAAGCAGATGGCATTTTCTTTGACTTTGACAATTTTGTTGGCGTAGTAAATAGTCCCCGTGCCTTTTATCAAAGTAATTTTATAAAAATCTCGTCGGCGGTAGGGTACGGGTTTTGCCCTAGAACCGATATAAGGGTCGAGTTTAAAGACATTGAAATGCCCCCAATCTTTACTTAGATTTTCGGGAATCCAGTTGAATTTTCGTTGGTAAAATTCTTTTAAACTTTCAACTTGTTCCATGGGTCGCTTGATGGATAAGGAAATAATCAAACAAAGATACAAGCCTCAAAAGTGTTTATTTGTATAATTTTCAAATACTTACTTATAAAAATCAAACAAAAGGCCCGGCAATCGCCGGGCCCTTCATTTACCATTTCGTTAATCCGAGGATCTTTTCTCCGAGTGGATTTAGTTTGGCGGTTTCGTATTTGGTTTGTTCCCAGTTGCGCGGGTCACCTGGGAAAGCATAGCCCTCAGGTGCGATGCGGTTCTTCCAGGAGTTGACACGCCACTCGCGCAAGGAATCATTGTCCTCTTCGGCCGGCATCATGGAGATGTATTGCGCGCAACGAACCTTATCGCTGTTATTGGCCCGGATTCCATGGGGCTGCAAGCTATTAAATATCAATAAATCTCCTGCTTCTAATTTTACCTTTGTGGGGGTAAAGCCAGTCGTATCAGGAAGGAAGCGATTGCGGTCCTCGGGTTGGGTCAGTTTCCAGGTATCGTAGTCACGGAAGAGCTCCGGAATACATTGGAATCCGCCCATGTTTTCGTCAAGCTGATCGGCTAATGCGAGCACGCCTTGCACTTGTACGGGTTTGGTTTCCGGATCATAATCCCAGTGGATGAATGCTTTGTATTCGTGTCCCGGGCGAATCGGGAAATTTAAATTCGCGCGATCGATGGTTACCCATAATTTTTCAGTTCCCCAAACATCCACAAAGGCATCATAGACACGTTGAATTTGTCGGTTGTTCCAAAGATGCTGGTTATTATAACATTCCACCATACCCGTATTCGCCAATTCCTTCATTTTCATCTCCGCGCGGGGAGGAGCATACCATGTCGTTGGGTCGTTGGGATCTTTTTCCTCGAATTCCCAAAGAAATTTTGCCGTTTCCTGCGCTTGCTCGCGAGGAATCGCTTGCTTGATCACGACGTAGCCGTTGTGTTTCCAAAACGTCCAGTCTTCCTCGCTCAAGACACGAAGGGCCTCTCCGTTCGGGCGGTTGTTCAAAGACAATTGACTGCTTTTGGCTGTCGATGGGTTTCCCGGAATGTCGTAATGCGCATTGTTCGGGATCATGGTTTCGTTTTGCATCGTTGGTAAGGTTTTACTGGAACAAATCTCTGACTATTTGTGAGGAAGTATTCATGCGCTATTGATAATTTTTTGCACTGCATTGATATAATTTGAACACATATGGAAAAATTGTGGATATTTGGGTCAATGAAATTAAAACTCGAACAAATTCATCCGGATGCGGATAGTTCTTTCCGTTTGTTGCTCACGCCGCAATTGAACGAGGTTTTCTATTGGCATTTTCATCCGGAAATCGAGTTGGTCTATGTCGAGGCCGAGCGAGGCATTCGGCACATTGGGGATCATGTATCTACCTATTATGGTTCAGATTTGGCATTAATCGGTTCCAATATCCCGCATTTGAATTTCGATTATGGGGCCAAAACCCGTGTGGAAACGGTTGTGATTCAATTTCCGCCCGATTATTTCCGAACGAGTTTGGGCCTGGTTCCCGAGATGCAAAGGGTACAGCAATTAATGGAACGTGCGAATTCGGGGCTAGCTTTTGATGGGGAAACCAAGCGTTTAGTAGGGGAGCGCATGAAGAAAATTCCAGGCCTTTCACGCTTTGAACAGTTTGTGGAGTTGTTGCAGATCTTTCAAATCTTAGCCCAGAGTGGGGATGCGATTTCACTTAATGTCCGTCCGATTGCTAACCAGGCCGTCTTGAAACAACAAGAGCGCATGGCTCGTGTTCATCAATATGTGGAGACGCATTTCCTTAAAAAAATTGACACGGAAGCGATGGCCTCCGAAGTAAATTTAACTGTTCCTGCTTTTTGTCGCTACATCAAGAAGACGACGCACATGACCTACACGGATTTTGTGAATCGCTTTCGGATAAATTACGCCAAACAATTGCTGCTGCAAGACAAAAACGTAACGGAATGTTGTTATGAATGTGGCTTCGAGAGTTTGTCTTATTTTAACCGGGTTTTCCAACGGTTTGAGAAGATGTCGCCCTCGTCATTTAGGCGTTCACAAACCATTAATTAATCGAAATCTCGAACGGCGATGCCGGAAATCCTTGTTCATTCACGAGGTTTCCTTCCGGGAAATCGGACCAAGCGTAGCGCACAAAGGCGGGATCCGCGATATCGTCTGACCACACGATGATTGTATTGTTTTCAATCCGTGCTTTGGCCCAAACGAATTTTCGATCTTTGCCAGCGATGGAAATGTATTGTAATTCGTCCTCGTCCCGGATATCAATTTTTGGATTACCACCTTCAGTTTTGAAGCGAATAATGATTTGATTTCCAGCTTTGCTTGCACTTTCTATGCGAGGTCCAGAACTGCTTGATGCGACCTTTTCGATGAGTTGGTTCGCCGACAAAGCCATGCGCACCCCAATGGGTTTTTTGTTCAGCGGGTGTATGTCGTTCCACTCCCCTTGATCAATGGTTACGACCATCGCGCTATTCGGAATTCGACTTTCTGCCTGGCGCATCTCCTCGCGAAGAATGGCCCAGTTGCTTTCCACAGGTAGTAATTGGCGGTCACCAAAACCAGGTAATTGCGCATAGATGAAGGGCAGATTAGCCTGATTGAATTTCGCGCGCCAGTCAGCAGCCAACGCCTCTAATTTCTTCTCATAATGCTTGGGATCGCCGCCATTGGATTCGCCTTGATACCATAAAATTCCATTCAGTGTGTAAGGCAACAGCGGACGTATCATCCCTTGGTATAGCGTCTTGGGCTGATACATTTGAGCTGTTGAAACTTGAGGATTCGGGTTCCAGACATCGCCTACTTTGTATTGCCAATTTCCCACAAGCGAGATGGTCTTTTCGCCGAGGAGTAGTTCATATCGTTTGTCGGGCACAAAGCCTCCCTTTCCTGCTGAATTGCTGACGCGGATGACCAATAGATTTTTCCCGGCATGCAGAATTCCCGGTTTGATATCGTAGCGACGCGGAGGGTATTGATAGGTCACATTGCCTACCCGTGTGCCGTTGACATACATCTCATCGGCATCTACGATCCGCCCCATGAAGAGCTTTGCCGCTTGATTTTCTAAGCCAGCGGGTATATCGATTTCTTTTCGAAACCAAACGATTCCATTGAGATCTTTGAGGCCTTGGTCTTCCCAAAATCCTGGGATAAAATAATTTTTCCAGCCCTTGGGTTCATAGCTCGGGTCGAACCATTTTTTCGTTTCATGAAGGCCACGATCCTTTTCGATGGGAGCAGGACTCGCTGCGGTGGGTATATGGGTCGGAATCGGAAAGGGCTCTAGTCCGGATTCGCTTATCCAGGATTCGATGGGTGATCCGCCCACGCTGGCATTGATGATGCCGATGGGTACATGCGTTTGTTCAAAGCGTTTTTGGGCAAAGAAATAGGTCACCGCTCCCATCTTTAAGACATTTTCAGGACTGGTTTCGAGCCATTTGGCATTTGGAATATCATCTTTTTCGATGTCTTTGCTAACAATCGTTGGGATGAAGAAATTCCGAATCTGGGGATTCTCCGCCTGTTCGATTTCAGTTGCATATATTTCCTTCACACGCTCCATGGGCAAGACCATATTCGATTGTCCGGAACAAAGCCAAACCTCTCCCCAAAGTACGTTGTGAATAGTGATATCATTGATACGAATGTCAAAAGGCCCGCCAGCTGGGAAGGCCGGCAATTGTGCCTGCCACTTGCCCGATTTATCAGCTTGGATTTTGATGGATTTATTTCGGGTAATGATGCGAATTTTTTCTTTCGGACTCGCCCAGCCCCAGATGTTCGTAGGCTTTCCGCTTGGCAAGACCATGTTGTCGCTGACCAACGAAGGAAGCTTGACTTGGCCGAATGTCGTTAACGACAATGAAATGAAAAGGACTAAAAGAATCTTTTGCATGTGTTCAATTTTATCAGTTTCCTGTTCGAAATTTTGCTCCCCCCCGCACTACCTTTGCCAAACCTTGGAGGATTGGCAAAGGTTAGTAGACAATAAATGTATATTTTCCGCTTGTCAATTCCTGCTTAAACGTATCGCCTTTAGCGCTCCAATTCCGAGAACCTTCTTTGATTTTCGAACCGCGCTTAACTGCTAAGGTCATTTCCGCAGACGTATTTGCTGGCACCTCCACCGTATAAGTGACCTGTCCATTTTTTGCCGACCAGCTACTCGAAATTTTCCCGTACATGCTGGAAATGTGACCTTTGGCATGTGTCAAAATACCCGTTGGGTCCGGAATCGGCCGTAGATAGAAATGCTTAAATCCCGGGGAATTGACATCGCGTTGGATTCCCAATGAATGATTGTACATCCAGGCGGCCACCGCCCCGAACGAATAATGGTTGAACGAATTCATACTATTATTTCCCCCGAAACCATTCTCCACCGTATACGAATTCAAACGCTCCCAAATAGTTGTCGCCCCGTTCGCGACGGAATACAACCAAGATGGATAGGTCTTTTGCGTCAATAATCGGTAGGCTTCGGCATGTTGATTATTTGCCGACAAGGCCTCGCTGATGGATGCCGTACCTATAAATCCTGTCATCAAGGAATACGGCGGGCGCGCCACACCCCCATCATCCGTATTCGAACGTTTCACCGTTTCCACCAATCCCGCTACGGCAAAAGGTTTATTTGACGCGTCGAAAATGCCTAAGGCTAATGGAATTGCGTAGGAAGCTTGGGTATCTACCAGTTGGCCCTTGTCGGTTTTTGCGGCAACTACAGTTGCATTGGGTGGCCCGAAAGTGGCCGCTTTTACGCCCGATTTTACTGATTTATGTGTCGTAGCATCCACGTAAATGGTATTAAATAAGGCCTTGCGTTCGGCTGATTTTTGAGTAAAATTCACCACATCATCTGCATAGCCCAAAATAGACGCCACCTTCGACATAATCTCATAATTATAAGCCTGATAACTTACCCAAAAAGCCGTATTGTCATTCTTATTTCCCTCTGGACTCAACCAATCTCCCAAAGGCCCTTCATTCAAAATGCCTTCTGGTGTTTGTTTAGTCTCTAAAAAAGCCACATAACGCTTCATGGCATCGTAGTGTTCTGCCAATAAGGCCTTGTCTCCATATTGCTGATAGGCCTCCCACGGAATCACAATCCCCGCACTTCCCCAAAGCGTTCCTCCAAATCCCCCGCCCATCGGCGCCACATCTGTAAAGCGACCATCCGCCCGCTGCACATCCCGCATGCCTTGCAAATGACGTCGAAAGAAATTGTTGACAGGTGCTAAATACGTGGCGGTTTTGGAGAAGACATTGATGTCCCCCGACCAGCCCATTCGCTCATTACGAGCCGGCGTATCCGTGGGAATTGACAAGAAATTTCCGCGCATCGACCAGGTAATATTATTCCATAATTTATTCACCATCGGGTCTGAAGTTTCGTAGGATGAACTGATTTCGCTAATCGATGACAACACGATTCCCGCAACTTGTGGTAAGGAAGGTGCCTGATCAAGTCCGCTAATTTCCAAATACCGATAGCCATGAAAAGTAAAGCGTGGCTGAATGTATTCATCCCCGCCTTTCAATACATAGATATCTTGAGCTAATGCGGCACGAATATTCTCCAACATGATCATCCCTTTTTGCGCAGCATATTCCGCTAAATCTGGGTATAACATTTCCGCATAGCGCAAGGTAATCACTTGTCCCGCCTTGCCGTTTGGAATGAAGATCTTCGGGAAGCCGACCATATTTTGGCCCATGTCATACACGAAAACACCTTTACGCGGTTCTTGAATCGATTGTGCTTGTAAGACTTTGCGGACTTGAACGCGATCATCCAATTGCCCTGTCAAATGCATGTTGCTATAATCCAGATTCTTGTCTAGGTAAGCCGTTCCTTCTAACGGAATCGTTGACGCTGCTTTCCAACTTTTATCTGAATAACCTGTCGTTGACCAACCTGTAATTGCAGCCTCTTTTTGGGCGTCATAGACTTCCCCTTGGAAGAAACTCCCGACGCGGATAGGTCCGTCGTTAAAGCTTTTCCATTGCGACGGATTTGTATTTACGACCTGTTCTGTCCCATCGCTGTATTCGATAATCAATTGGGCCAATAAAGATTGTCGGTCACCAAAATAGTTCCAATTATCCCCACTGAAGGTGATATTTCCTGACCACCAGCCTTCGCTTAGCCAAGCGCCCCACGCGTTTTCGCCTGATTTTAGGAGCGATGTTACATCAAAACTTTGGTATTGGTGCGTCTTATTGTATTGTGTCAAACCGGGGTTAAAATAGTCATCGCCCACGCGTTTCCCATTCAAATACAATTCATAAATGCCGCGTGCCGTGGCATAGATGCGAGCCTTTTTAATGCTTTTTCCGTTGGAGGCAAATTGTGTTCGCAACATCGGGGCGGCATGTTGGCTTGGATTTGCGACTGAAAATGTACCACTGACCCGAAATTTCTTTCCATCCCAGCCCGGCCATAATTCAGGTTTTTCTGCTGCCGCAAACAGGGTATTACTCGGTAGGCGATAATTCTTAATAATCACCTCTGAGAAGAAGGCCGTTTCGCCGGTAGGTACTTGGAAGCCGATATCGGCCAACATCGGATAGGAGATGAAATTATTTCCTAATCCAACCGGGTTGAGGTTAAAGCCGGAAGGTGCGAAAGGGCTTGCGGTATTCAGGGTAGGGTTAATCTTATGCTCCTTGTCCACTTGGTCTATGTAAAGATCAAATAAACCAAAGTTGCAGGTCGCAAAAACCGTGTGTTTTTGATATTGATTCGTTCTTGAAATCACGTTTTTGGGGATTTCGAATCGAAAGATCGCTTTATTCGCATCATCTTTGGAATCATAGCCTGCTCGAAAGACATTGAAAAAAGCTTGTGTGGTATCCGTAAGATCGAGTTCGAAACGGATAAAGGACGCGTTTTTTGCGTTCGCTACCCCTTGGATATTGAGGTTTTTTGTTTGTAAACGAGGGTCATTTGCCCCAAAAACAAAGGAAGCTTTTTTCGAATGTGACGCCTCATCCAGCTGAACCGAGTACTGAAATTTATATACAGAAAGGTAATGGCTGAACAGGGGCAAATCGTTTGATCCAATCCAAGTTGCATCATTCCAAGATGCTTTAAGTAAGCCCGTCTCAAAGGATGATTTGGCGCTCGAAACTTGGTTTTTCTGATCCCAAACCTGTAAGGTCCAGGAATATGCTGTGCGCGCTTCGAGTGCTTTCCCTGCATAGGAAATCCCAAGGGAAATATCGGAGGCTACTTTTTTGCTATCCCAAACGATTTGATTTTTATCATTCTGCACCAAGATGCGGTAGGCGATTTGTCGGTCCCCCCGTGCCGCTGTCTTACTTCGCATTTGCCAAGAGAAACGGGGTTTGGTTTCGTCGATGCCCAAAGGCCTATCTTGGTATTCAACTTGCAGTTTGCTGAGGTTTACTTGCGCAAAGTTTGGCAGGCTCAACAAGGTTAAGCAAAGAAGTAAGGCAAATTTCATTTTTATTCGGTTTAGAAATCGAAAGTACTTAAAATCTCAATAGTGCCTATCCCTAGTGGGGGTAGGATGGTTTGGCCTTGGGCCAAATGCCCCAGGTTAAGACCTGGGGTTATAAGGTAATGGGGTCTAAAACCCTGGGCTTTAGCCTGGGGTATGGTCACGAATCTTCTTCGTTTGATAACCCCAGACTTCAGTCTGGGGACTTATAAAAACTTATGAACCTTTAACCAGTTCTCAAAATCATTAATCCAGTGATCACTTGCCGTATTGTTTTTTCGCATCCCAAACCCATGGCCTCCATTTTCGTAGATGTGTAATTCGGTCGGATGTTTGGCCGCGGTCCAGCGTTCGAAAAGTCGGATGCTATGTGGCGTGAAACCTAAATTATCGTCGGCCGCCACCGCAATGAAAGCCGGAGTAATCGCATTTGGCATCTCTTTTCCGGTTACGGCGTTTGCATAATGGTAAATGGGAGCGATGAAATTTGGTTTTAATTCTTGAGGGGCACTTAATAATACATTCATTGTGAGGGTACCTCCGGCTGAGAAGCCCATGAAACCCATTTTTTTAGGATCAATCCCGAGTTTTTTAGCATTTGCCTTTACATATTTAATGGCTTCGATGCCATCTTGCGTAGCCATTTCTACCACGGGTGCATTGATTTCATCGAGCTTTTTGAAATCATTCATGAGCGGCATTAACTCGGCAAATGGATTAGGTCCGTTTGATTTCACCACGCGGTAAGTCAAGACAAATGCGGTAATTCCACGCTCGCTTAAGTATTTTGCCACATCATGGCCTTCAGAATCGATGGACAAAATGTGGAACGCACCACCGGGTGCTACGATAATAGAGGTGCCGTTTCCCTTGCCAGGCACAGCCGGGTAAATGGTCAAGGTGGGTTCACTGACATTGAATAACATCCGGTTATTGGGCATGGGGGTAAACTCTTTGACCTCCCAATTCCAGTTTTCAGATCCCGGAGCTTTGCCCGGATAAAGTTTAATGACTTGTTGGCCCAAAGCCGATACGCTCAAAAGGATAAATAAGATTATTTTCATGTTTTGAATATACTTAATGTATCAAGATTAGACAATATTAAGAATGTTTCTATATTTGCCTCCTTATAAACCCATAAAATCATACGATTATGAAAAAGATTATTGCGCTTGTATTTGTTTTAACTACCTTATTTTCAACTTCAACTTTTGCTAAGCAACCAGATCCAACCGATTTTTTCGCAGGAAAGTGGAAAATCTTAGTTGCTGGGACACCCAACGGCGATGTGACATTTGCGACGAATTTGATTCGTAAAGATGGTGTATTAACAGGCCAATTAAAGATTGTTGGTGACGATTCGCTTCCCTTAATTGATATTGCTAAGATTGAAGATAGCAGCGATAAAGTTGTTTTGTATTTCACCATTCAAGGATATGATGTTAATACAGAATTAACGAAAGTGGATACTGACAACTTGAAAGGTTCATTGATGGGCATGTTTGAGGCCAAAGCTGCTCGCGTTAAAGAATAAACAGCCATTGGCTGTCTAAAATTTTAAATTGATATAGCCATGAAAATAGCTGGAAAAGTATTTTTAGTGACCGGAGCGGGCAGTGGCATGGGACGCGAAATGACGCACCAAATCATTGCCAAAGGAGGTAAAGTTGCCGCTTTGGACAGGCATTTGCCCGCTTTGTTGGAAACCCAACAAGTTTGCTCCGGAACTTCCAAAACATTTCTAGCCTTAGAAGTAGACATATCCGATCGGACCCAAGTGCTTGCATTGCCCGAACAGGTGATCAAGCACTTTGGGCAGATCGATGGAATCATCAACAATGCTGGCATTATTCAGCCCTTTGTGAAGGTCAACGACTTGACCTTTGATCAAATTGAACACGTGATGAACGTGAATTTTTTTGGTACTGTTTCGGTAACCAAAGCATTTCTTCCTCATTTATTCGAGCGTCCTGAGGCGCATATAGTCAACATTTCCAGCATGGGAGGTTTTCTACCTGTTCCCGGCCAAAGTATCTATGGGGCTTCCAAAGCGGCCGTGAAATTATTCACGGAAGGTTTGTATGCCGAATTGAAAGAAACGGCGGTACGTGTTTCGGTGGTTTTTCCGGGGGCTATCGCGACAAATATTACCGCTAATTCAGGAATCGAAATGCCCAAAGTATCAGGGGATTCTTCGGCCATGGCGACGATGCCGGCCAACGAAGCTTCAAGGGCTATTTTACAGGGTATGGAGACCAATCAATACCGGATTCTCGTCGGTTCTGATTCCAAATTCATGGATTTCTTATGCCGACTGGCCCCCGAATATGCGACAAACTTCATCGCGAAAAAGATGAAGGCGCTGCTCGGACAATAATCAGTTTTTTGGATTTGTTTATCAGTTAGCGAGGGGATTTTCTCATTTCTCCCCACTACCTTTGCCAAACCTTGGAGGATTGGCAAAGGTAAGGGGGTTATGCTATAAAAGTTTCCACCATCGTCAATGCTCTATCGATGATTTGGTGCATATCGTAATACTTGTATTCGCCTAAACGACCCCCGAAAAATACCTGCGCTTCTTGATCCGCCAACGATCGGTATTGTTGAAATAAGTCATTATTTACCTGATCGTTTACCGGATAATAGGGCTCCGTCACCTCCGCTTTGTATGGCTCCGGATATTCATAGCTAATCCAAGTACTTGGTGTTTCATTAAATTCAAAATGCTTATGCTCAATGATTCGCGTATACGGAATTTCAGCCTCCGTATAGTTCATCACCGCAACACCTTGATGATTCGGGTATTCATGTTTGACATGGTCAAAGCGCGTTGTCTTATATTCTAATTCCCCAAATTGGTAATTAAAATAGGAATCAATCGGCCCCGTGTAAATCACTTTATTGGCCATCGCATTGTATGATGCTTTATCCGCCAAATAATCCACATTCAAACGAACCTCAATACCCTCTAATAACTTTTCAAATATCTGCGTATAGCCACCTTCGGGAATTCCTTGGTAGCGATCATTGAAATAGTTTGTATCGAATGTAAATCGAACGGGCAAACGCTTGATGATTTCCTTCGGTAATTCCTTCGGATCTTTCATCCATTGTTTGGCAGTATAGCCTTTGATGAGCTTTTCGTAGATATCTTTCCCGACCAATTTGATTGCCTGCTCCTCTAAATTTTGAGGTTCCCCTACGATGTCTTTCCCCTGTTCTGCAATTATTTTTTGCGCTTCTTCAGGTGTATTTACATTCCACAACTGATTGAACGTCCACATATTGAAAGGTAGCGCGAACAGCTCCCCTTTGTAATTAGCAATCGGTCGGTTCGTGTAATGATTGAACTTCGCATATTGATTTATCCAATTCCAAACTTTCTCATTCGAGGTATGAAATATGTGCGCGCCATAGACATGTAAATGAATGTCATCACGTTTTTCGGTGAAGCAATTTCCAGCGATGTGATTGCGTTTTTCAATTACTAAACAGGAATATCCCTGATTGGTCAATTCTCTCGCACAAATACTACCGAAAAATCCGGCGCCAACAATCAGAAAATCATAGGGTTTTGACATTACCTTGGGGTTATTTTGGCAACAAAATTAGTTAATTTTCACACGCCTTTTCCAAATCGGCGATGATGAATTTTGACATTTGTAAAAAGGCATAGGTTGCCTTTGGCGCAGTCAAGGGATTGCTCATAAATTTACCCAAACAACTTGGGACAATTTGCCAAGAAACGCCGTATTGATCTTTCAACCAACCGCATTTTCCGGGTTGTCCGCCAGTCGTCAATTGATCCCAAAAGAAATCAATCTCCTCCTGTGTATCCACAACAACGACATGTGATACGCCTTCGTTGAAGGCGAACTCATGCATATGCGAACTGTCCATGGCCCCAAATGCCTGATTTTTCAATTGAAATTGAGCATAATTTAAATGGGTGGCAACATCTGCTCCCCCTTCCCCATAGGGGCTAAGCTGTACCGTTTTTGAATCCGGGAAAATAGACGTGTAATACTCAATCGCTTCAGCCGCTTTGCCATTATTATCCCCCGTAAACATCATGCTCGGATAGACTTTGTCACCACTGACATGGTCCAACATCAATTGCCAATTTACGCCAAAGCGGTCGGCCACCCAGCCATATTTGCTACTCCAAGGATAAGCATTCAAAGGCATCATGACCTTTCCCCCTTCAATGAGCCGAGCCCAAATGCGATCAATCTCCGCCTCATTTTCGGCATTATAAAAAAAGGAAATCGAAGGATTGATTTTATACTCGGGCCCGCCGTTTAAGTGCATGAAGCGCTTGCCCGCCAAGGTATAATTAACGGTAAATGGATTTTCCGAAATAAGTTGAATGTCGGAGAATACCGACTGGTAAAACGTAAATGCTTCTTTGGCTTGTTTATCAAACCACAAGCAAGTCATGATGGGATGGTTCATTTGGATTTAGCTTTAAAACTCCAAGTAAATATAAATTCGGCCACAATAACACCTTCTGAATTTCTGCCAATGGCCTTGGATGTCAATTTGACCCCTTCGCCCGTTTTGACTGTTTCGTCAACAATAGCCTCCATCGCTTTACCATCTTCACAGGTAAAAAATACGGTTCCCGTTGCTTTTTTGACGAAAGTCGCTTCTACTTTTTCGACCAACATGCTGACGGCAGGTTTCCGCTTATGCACTTGTGCATAGGCCAGCATTCCGCTGCTCATTTCAGCCGCCATCGCTTCCACCGCGAAATACATGGACCGAAAGGGATTTTGGTTAAACCAAGATAATTTGACACGTACCACGCACGTCTTCTCGTCAAAATGATGAATATTCAAACCTGACCAAAATGCCGCCGAAAGGTTTTTAAATATAAAGAACTTGAATAATACGGGGGTCGTAATAATGCGTTTAAACTCACTGAAATTAACGTTCATAGCTAACTTGTTTAGGACGATAAAAATAGGTCTTTTCGTTGCATTTTAAAAATGATTTCGCCGTTGGTTTTTTGACCTGACGATACCCAGCCCTTTTGCGTATAAAATTTTTCGGCCCGTGTTCCAGCTTCGGTCCCAAGAATTAATTCTTCTTCACCTTGTGCAAAATACCAATTGATCAAGATATCATGCAAGCCGCCACCTACACCTTGGCCCTCAAAGGAAGGATCAACAAATAATGCCCAAACCTCGTTTCCAGTTACGTCCACAATCGAAAAGCCAACAATCTGATTGGCTAATTCACAGACCCATCCTTTGTTTGGCAAGGACAAATAAGGCTCATAATCAGCCTCCTGGACGGCTAAGGGATTTCTTAACACGTTCTCCTTGACCGCTAGGCGAATGCGATGCATCGCTGGAATATCCGCTATTTCTGCTTCTCTAATAGACATAGGGAATCAAGGATTTTACTTTTCGGGCATACGCGGTATAGGATTCCCCATACAGGTCACGTAATTTTTGCTCCTCTAGTCGACTGCCAATCCAGATATACACATAGCTGATGATAAGGACCCCCAACATGCTTTCCGAAGGGAAAAGCAAGTAAAGCCCTGCAATGAAAATCAGGGTTCCAAAATACAGGGGGTGCCGGACAAAGCGGTACATGCCCGAAACAACTAATTCGGATTGGGTCTCGGTCTGAAATCCTAAAAATTCACGCAGGTTGAATGCTCGGAATGCGAGAATGATAAGAATGAATCCGATGCTTGTGATAACAGAACCTATTAAGGTGTTAGTAGCGAGGGAAGCTAGCGGTAAGCTGAACACAAGTAAAACCCCTAAGCCTAGGATGGCAATGACATTGTACAGGATTCGGTAATAGGGGTAAAGCTGAGGAAAGGTTTCGGAAAAATACTTTTTCACCCGTAGGCTCGCTAAAAAGCTATGCACAAAGAAATAAATTAGCCATCCGGAAATTAGAAACACATGCATACGCGCTTGATTTTTGTCAAAGCTAAATCCTTTTTGAGAAAATATTCCCATGTTTAGTAAGAACCTTTTAACTTTCCCTTTTTAAGGAAAAACCTATATTATGCAACGTAGAAAATTTATCCAATGGTCATCTTTGATCAGCTCTGTTTCATTCTTACCTACGAAAAAACTCAGTGCCTCCAACGACCGTTCCTATTGGGTAAACCTGATTGATAAAATCGCCGCCCCGATCTTGAAAAATATGTCCAAAGGAGAACTGCGGAAAAATATGCTCATTACTTACAGCCCGACCTGGGATAAACGACCTTCTGATGTTGCCTATATGGAGGCTTTTGGTCGTTTGCTAATTGGCATTGGCCCATTTTTGGCCCTCCCTGATGATGTAAGTTCTGCCGCCGCACGGGAGGAAACGAATATTCGAAAGCGCATGAAGGAACAAACCTTGGCCGCGCTTAGGCATGCTGCGGACCCTTTAAGCGCGGACTATTTGTATTGGGGATCACCTACTTCCAAACAGCCCTTAGTGGATGCGGCATTTATCGCCCAGGCATTTTTAATAGCCCCTTCGGCCTTGTGGGAACCTTTGTCGGCCGAAACCAAAATGAACTACATCCGGGAGTTTACTACGATCCGACAAATCGTTCCACCGAACAACAATTGGGTCTTATTTGCGGCTACGATTGAGAGTTTTTTATTGTACATCGGGAAGCCTTTTGACGCGCCGCGCATTGATCAGGCAATTGCGAAAATTCAGTCTTGGTATGTAGGCGACGGCTGGTACAAGGACGGCGAGAAATTTCATTTTGATCATTACAATGGCTTTGTGATTCATCCCATGTTGATCGATGTCATGCGCGTTAATCTGGCCAAAGGCCGTCTTTCTCAAGCCGATTTTGATTTAGCCTACAAGCGAATGCAACGCTATGCCAGTTTTCAAGAACGCTATATTTCTCCTGAGGGCACATTTTTAGTAGTTGGACGTTCGTCAACTTATCGGGTCGGTTTATTCCAGCCGCTCGCGAAGTTGGCCTTGGAAAATGCCTTGCCTGAAGGTGTGAGTTTAGCACAAGTTCGTTCGGCTTTGACGGCCGTTTTCCGACGCGTGTTTGTTTCGTCTACCTTTGATCGAGACGGTTGGTTGACTTTAGGTTTAGTAGGGGCAAATCAAGCAAATATCGCAGATTC
>JBDLUL010000049.1:0-3968 GCA_039805345.1 Bacteroidota bacterium
GTCTTTAAAGGGGCTAATCATACCGATAAATTTTACCAACCCGTTTACCCACTTACGGAAAGACTGCGTAAAAAATACATTGATAGCAAAGTGATCGCGGGATTACAGCGAACCTTACTCGGGGCTGCTTTCTCACACATTCGCGAGACTTTGCCTATGGAAATCATCCAACAGTTTCGCTTGGTTTCCAAACAAGAAGCGCTTTACCACATCCACCACCCACAAAGTGAAAATTGGTTACATCAGGCAAGGCGCCGACTGAAATTTGAGGAATTATTCTACAATCAATTGCGCTTAATTAAGCAGAATCTGATTCGAAAAGAGCAATTTCCGGGTCAAGTATTCGCATCTGCTGCCTTATTGACCACCTTTTATCAAGATCATATGCCTTTTGATTTAACGGGTGCGCAGAAAAAGGTGATCCGAGAAATCTTTCAAGATATGAAGTCGGGAAAACAAATGAACCGACTATTACAAGGCGATGTGGGGTCCGGAAAAACCATCGTAGCCTTTATTTCCATGTTACTTTCCATCGATAATGGCGCGCAAGCTTGCATCATGGCGCCGACCGAAATTTTGGCTGACCAACATTACCAGGGCTTAAAGAAATTTGCAGATGTGCTCGGTATCACCATCGCGAAACTGACAGGATCCGTTAAGAAAAAAGATCGGGTCGGTTTACTTGCGGATTTAGCTTCCGGTGAACTAAAAATTTTGGTTGGGACACATGCGATTTTCGAAGATGTTGTCCAGTTTCATAACTTGGGTTTATGCGTCATTGATGAGCAACATCGTTTTGGCGTGGCGCAACGTGCCAAACTTTGGGACAAAAACAAAGCGATTCATCCCCACGTGCTTGTGATGACCGCGACACCCATACCCCGTACATTAGCCATGACGCTTTATGGAGATTTAGATGTCTCTGTTATCGACGAATTACCTGTAGGGCGTAAACCGATCCAGACGACACATCGATACGATAGTCACCGACTGCAAGTGTTTGCCTTTATTGAACATGAATTAGCGAAGGGCCGACAAGTTTACATTGTTTATCCCCTGATTGAGGAATCTGAAAAAATGGATTTTAAGGATTTGATGGATGGTCATGAAAGTATTTCGCGCGCCTTTCCGGAAGTACCTTTGGGGATTTTGCATGGAAAGATGAAACCCGCAGATAAGGATATCGAAATGGCGCGCTTTGTCAAGCATGAAACCAAAATCATGGTGGCAACAACCGTAATAGAGGTAGGCGTAAATGTCCCCAATGCTTCAATCATGATTATTGAAAGTGCGGAGCGATTTGGTTTATCGCAATTACACCAATTGCGTGGCCGGGTCGGTCGGGGGGCAGAACAGAGTTATTGTATTTTAATGACGGATTACAAATTAAGTGCGGATACGAAGAAGCGGATTGAGACGATGGTTCGAACCAACAATGGGTTCGAGATTGCTGAAGTCGATTTGCAATTAAGAGGCCCTGGTGACATTACCGGAACACGTCAAAGTGGGGCAATTGATTTAATGATTGCGGATTTGGCGACAGATGGTGAGATTTTAAAAGTGGCGCGAGAAACAGCCATCAAGATTTTAGAAGAGGATCCTCATTTAGCTTTAGACCGCCATTTAATGATTCGCGAGCAAGTGATGCAACAACGCAAAGAGACGACCAACTGGGCACGCATTAGCTAATCACCACTTAACCTTTGGCAATCCTCCAAGGTTTGCCAAAGGTAGTGGGGAAAAACTTAATTTAAGTTGGGATCGTCCGGATACGTTGATAAAACGCGAAAATTACCACCTTTCTGATAAAGTACCTTGCGCCATAGTTTACCCGGCTCCTCTTCAAACACATCTTCAATTCGCGCCTGGGAAACCATCCATGCGTTCGATTTTAATTCACGGTCCAGTTGGCCCGCCGACCACCCGGAATACCCAATAAAAAACTTAATTTCTTGAAAAGAAATCGTCCCATCGACAACCGCTTCAATCGCTTGTTCGAAATCGCCAGCCCAGAATAAACCCGGGCTAATTTCTTGACCCCCTTGAATGAGATCTGGCCGCCGATGAATAAATTGTAATATCGTAGGATCCACCGGACCACCTGCAAACAAGGGAATTTCTCCCATTACTTTGGCATCCATGATGGAGTCCAAAATCACTTCTTGAGGCTGTGTAAGTACCAAGCCAAACGAATGGGAACTTGTGTGTTCACATAAGAGAATCACCGCGCGTTTAAAGGAAGGATCCTCCAAAAAAGGCTCAGAAATCAACAAAACACCTGGTTTCAAATCAGATGGGCTAGGCATAAAAAAGAAATTTGTAAGTTTGTTAAGAATATAAACGCACAAACTATGCACGTCTACCTCTCATTAGGAGGCAATCTAGGAAATACTCAGGAAATATTTGAAGCTTGTTATCCGATGATTGAAAATAAAGTTGGGGCCATCCTCAAACAATCCTGCCTATACCGTACGGCTGCATGGGGGTTACAAGATCAAGCCGATTTTACCAATCAGGTTATTTTAATCGAAACAGCACTGAGTCCACATGCGATTTTAACTGAAATTCAAGCCATTGAAAAGGCTTTGGGCAGGAAGCGTATCGTTACTTGGGGACCCAGAACATTGGATTTGGATATATTATTCATAGACCAGCAAATCATTCAGACGGCTGATTTACAAGTTCCTCATCCCCATATACAAGACCGAAAATTCGTATTAATTCCCATGCAGGAAATTGCAGGAACATTCGAGCATCCGATATTCAAAAAAACAATGGATGAATTGGTAATTGAAACCACCGACACAAGCCTGGTAAAACTTATTCTGAATCCGTAAATTTCTGGGTAGGGAAACGCCAACTTTGGCCTACGATTTTTTCGTAGTAGCGTTCATACATCGGTAGGATTTTCTCAAGTGAAAAATCTTTTGCGCGCGCTAAGGCATTCGCTTTCATCTGCATGTGCAGAGGCTCGTCTGTTAAAATTTTGACCGTATTTGAAACCATGTCATCGATGTCCCCAATCTTGCTAACATAGCCCGTCACCCCATGAATATTCACTTCAGGAATACCGCCGGCATCCGATGATATGACCGGAACTTCGCAAGCCATAGCCTCCAAAGCAGCTAGGCCGAAGCTCTCTTTTTCAGAGGTCAAGAAGAATAAATCAGCGAGCGAAAGCGCCTCCTCTATCGTATCCAATTTACCTAAGAAACGTACATCGGACGACACACCTAAATCACGGCATAAGGCTTCGATTCCTGAGCGTTCAGGACCATCACCTACGAGTAACAATTTAGATGGCACTTGTTTTTGTACTTTGGCAAATACCTGAATAATATCTTCGATCCGTTTCACCTTCCGAAAATTCGAAGTATGCATCAAAAGCTTTTCGCCATTGGGACAAATCGCTAATTTGAAATGCTCTTTGGGTTGCTTTTGAAAGCGTTGTAAATCGATGAAATTCGGAATTACCTCAATGTTACTCAAAATCTCAAAAGATGAATAGGTGTCATCCCGCAAACTTTCTGAAACCGCAGTGACGCCATCTGACTCATTGATCGAAAAGGTAACAACCGGCTCAAAAGAAGGGTCACGCCCCACAAGGGTAATATCCGTTCCGTGTAAAGTTGTAATGACCGGCACGTGAATGCCTTTATATTTTAAAATCTGTTTCGCTAAATACGCCGCTGATGCATGTGGAATCGCATAATGTACATGAATCAAATCCAACTTCTCGTTCACGGTTACATCCACCATTTTACTGGCTAATGCGGATTCATAAGGCAAATATTCAAATAAGGGATAAGACGCAACCGACACCTCATGATAGAATATATTTTCACTGAAAAAATCCAAACGAGGGGGCTGAGTATAGGTAATAAAATGCACCTCATGACCAACTGACGCCAAGGCTTTGCCTAATTCAGTTGCGACGACACCACTGCCGCCGTAGGTTGGGTAACAAA
>JBDLUL010000050.1:0-4156 GCA_039805345.1 Bacteroidota bacterium
CATTGATTGTAAATTCATTTCCTGCATTATCTAATGCAAACAAAGAACCTTCAGAGTTCAATGCATATTGACGATAATTTGCACCTACAATCATTTCAACTTTGTTGTTCAACTTTTCAGTCAAGTTGTACATACCTTCTAGGTGATACAACGCCGACTTATCAGTAAACTTAGCACCTTGAGGTAACGCTTTGCCTTTGATTGCCTCAACTGCTGTATTAAACGCCGCTGAACCAGGCACCAAACGACCGACATCAGCTACCGAACGAGCCGTTCCATGGTAGTAAGGAAAACTAGCTTGCGTACTTGCAATGGCAGTCCCAACAGCAGTAGTTGGATTTCCTGTTTGAGCTAATGTTGTTTGTAACACCTTTCCAAAGTTTGTTAATGCCAAACCAGCAAATGTGCTGAAGTATTCTGGATACCAAGCTTGGCTAGGTTTCGCTGCTTCGTTGATCAACTGACCCAATGTACCCGTTGCATAAGCATCGCCTGAATTTTCCTGTGTCGTGTAAGCACGAACGAAGAAATTAGAACCCTTTAACTCAGCCTTGTATTGTCCCATGGAGAAGTTCTTAATCGAATAACGATCCGCTCCCGTGTACATCGCTGTACCCTGTCCGTAAGAACCTTGTAAAATCAATTCTACTTTATCGTTGAAACGATAGTGCAAGGCAGCATTAAATTTAATGTTACGGTTAGCATAAGAAGCAATATCACTTTCCGCATAACCTTGACGAGAAATTGCTACGTTAGGCACGATATAACCCAAAATAGCTGAAGGAGTCAATAAACCACCTGTCGCTTTTGAAATTTGGTTAATTCCTGCAGTTAATGGATTTGTTGGCACACCTAAAAGTGGAGTCAACGATGACAACATATTTACATTTGTCTCATCCCCATAAATACCTACACCATTGTAAGCCAAATTCGTTGAACGATCACCGAAACCTAATGAACGCCCATTCAATAAACTTTGATCACGCGTATCAGTTGCTGCCCAATCTTCCGCACTTAACATGTTGAAGTTGATCTTATAGGCCCATTTGTTATTGATAGCTTTCGCATAACGCAATGAAACATCTCCGTAAGGCGTCAATGCCTCTGCACGATTACCAGCATACATCGCACCTGCTTTCACCTGTGCACTTAATCCTTGGTATAAGAAAGGTGATTTTGAATTCATCAAAATGATACCGTTCATCGCATTGGGTCCGTATAACGCAGAAGCAGCTCCTGGTAAAACCTCTAAACCTTCCAAATCCAACTCTGAAATACCTACGATATTACCTACCGAGAAGTTCAAACCTGGCGCTTGGTTATCCATGCCGTCAATTAATTGAACAACACGAACGTTACCATTGCTGTTGAAACCACGCATACTGATCGAGGAGAAATTCACGGATTGTGTACTCACCTCAACCCCTTTCATGTTGCGTAACGCATCATAAAAGTTGGCCGCTGGCGTCTCACGAATCGAACGCAAATCCATCTTTTCGATTGAAACGGGAGATTGCAATACTGATTCCTCAATACGTGAAGCCGATACTACGACGTCTTGACCTAAAACAGATTGCTCTTTTAAATCAATTTGAATATCTGATTTTGCAGATTTAACTGCAATTTCTTGACGCTCATATCCAACCATTGAAACGGAAATCGTGAATGGAACTGGAGTTGATGTCGAAAATGCAAAATGTCCATTTGCATCGGTAATTGTACCAATTACCTTACCTTTAACCGATACACTTACCCCGATTAATGGTTCCTTTGATGCCGCATCTTTAATCGTTCCCCCAACTTTCGTCTGAGCAACTGCTGCAAACGCAAGTAAAAAGACAACCGTAAAAATCGGCAAGATTTGAGTAAAAAGTTTTTTCATAAATGTGATTGTTTGAAGTTTCTGTTAACGTTTTTATACACTTCTTTAACAAAGCTAAACAAGAATTAAGAATTTGCCCAATGTTTCATATTAAAAATATACCAATTTTTCCGAAAATATTTTAATTATATACAAATCTTACTTTTCAATCCTACCAAAATGCTTCCGTAACGACATAATTCTTAGTAGCTTTGATCAATTATTTCATCCATGCAGCAAACACGTATTTTTCTTATAAGCCTCCTAATACTCTGTATTACAGCAGCTTGCAAAACCCAAGAGCCCGCTCGATTATCCATTGCATGGAAAGAAAGCCCTGTGCCTGCTGAAATTGACTATAACGCAACCGAAAATTGGGCAGCCTTACCCGATCGGAAGGACGCTGCAGATGCAATTCCTACTAATTCTCCGCTAAAAGACGAACAACAGCAGGCCGTAGCGGATGTGTTTTTTGTTCACCCAACCATCTATACGTACGCTCCCACGACAGCATTTCAGTGGAATGCAAACGTGCAAGACCAATACCTAAATCACAAAGTTGACTCATCAACAATCCTGAACCAGGCCTCCATTTTCAATTCTGCAGGCAGGGTATTTGCTCCGCGCTACCGCCAAGCACATTATTTTGCATTTGTCACGCCAAACAAGGCCGACAAAGATGCTGCGCTTCAACTAGCCTACTCAGATGTTAAAAAAGCATTCGAATATTACTTGAGCCATTATAACCAAGGGAGACCATTCATCATTGCCTCGCACAGCCAAGGAACAGTTCATGCGACGAAACTTATCCAAGAGCTTATCGATGGCAAGGACCTACAAAAACAATTTATTGCCGCATATTTAATTGGCATTGCCACACCCAAAAATACTTTTAATCGAATAAGCCCCTGTCAAAATGCAGATCAAACAGGCTGCTTTGTTGCTTGGACGACCTTCCAACAAGGCTATTTGCCTCCGTGGCATCCAGGTAAACCGACTGAGCTTGTCTCAACAAATCCATTAACTTGGACGCTCGATGAAAACTTTGCCTCGAAGAAACTCAATCCTGGTGGCGTATCTTATGGGTTCAAATGGGTCAAACACTTTGCAGACGCACAAAATCATCAGGGCATCCTTTGGATTAATACGCCCTATGTTTTCGGCAGGTCATTTGTTCGAATCAAGAATTGGCATCAAGCCGATATGAATTTATTTTATGCCCCCATCCGAAATAATGCTAGCAATCGCGTTTCGGCTTACTTAAAAGCAACAAAATAATATGCAAAATACATACCTCATCATTATGGCTGGCGGCATTGGCACACGTTTTTGGCCAATTAGTCGGAGTGCAAATCCCAAGCAATTTCACGATGTGCTGGGAGTAGGTAAAACGATGCTTCAACAAACAGCCGAAAGATTTGAAGGAATAATTCCACAAGAGAATATCTATGTGGTAACAAGTGAGGAATTCGCCGGTATCGTCAAGGAACAACTCCCTTATTTGACGGAAGAGCAAATATTACAAGAACCCCAACGGAAAAATACTGCGCCTTGTATTGCCTATGCAGCTTACAAAATTGGCAAAAAGAATCCCAACGCCACATTAATTGTGGCTCCCGCTGACCACGTGATTATCAAAGAAATTGCTTTTCAAAATCATGTTAGAGCAGCCATTGAGACGGCAAAAGAGGATGTATTGGTAACCTTGGGAATCCTTCCTACTCGACCGGATACAGGTTATGGGTATATTCAATTCCAACCCGGAGAAACAACAGCCAAAACAGTCAAAACGTTTACAGAAAAACCGCACCTTGAACTAGCTGAAGCATTTTTAGAGAGTGGTGATTATGTTTGGAATGCAGGCTTATTCGTCTTTAAAATTCCTGTCTTTAAAAAGGAATTAGAAAAGCACCTTTCACGCCTGGCGGAACAATTTGAAGAAGGAGAAGAATTCTATTATTCCAGCGAGGAACAAGATTTCATCCGTAAAGTCTATGCAGTATGTAAAAGCGTATCCATCGACAATGGCATTATGGAAAAAGCACAGATTGTCAAAGTAATCCTTGCCGATATTGGCTGGTCCGACCTAGGAACATGGAAATCACTTTATGAAATTCATGACAAGGATTCTAACGGCAATGTGATTGACGGCAATGTGATGGTGTACGATACGCAAAATTGTATCATCAAAACCCCAGGTGAGAAATTAGTTGTCATTCAAGGACTACAAAACTTCATTGTTGCAGAACATGAAAATGCCCTGATGATTTGTCCACAAGATCAAGAACAAGAAGT
>JBDLUL010000051.1:0-14014 GCA_039805345.1 Bacteroidota bacterium
CTAAATAATCCCTAGGGTTATTTTTAACATTAACAGTACCAATAACGTTTTTTCAGTATCATTTTAAGCTACGAAATATGTCAATATTAGCATTCCAAATGCCCGAAAAAGTTGTGATGGAGAAAGCCGATGACTTTCACGGGTTATTTGAGTTCAAGCCACTCGAAAAAGGTTACGGTGTTACCATTGGTAACGCGCTTCGTAGAATCTTGCTTTCTTCTTTAGAGGGATATGCAATCACGAGCGTTAAGATTTCTGGTGTACTTCACGAGTTTTCTGCTATCGAGGGTGTACATGAAGATGTATCTGAAATCATCTTGAACTTGAAAAAAGTTCGCTTCAAAAAAGCACAAGAGATTTTAGACAATAAGGTGACATTAAAGGTAAAAGGCCAAACAGCCATTACTGCTGGTGACATCGCAAAATTCACACCTTATTTCACAATTTTAAATCCTGATTTAGTGATCTGCCACCTTGATTCTTCGAAAGAAGTTGAGGTTGAATTGATCATCGAAAAAGGTCGTGGTTATGTACCCGCTGATGAGCCTCGCGCAAACGAGCTTCCTTTCGGTCACATTGCTATCGATTCTATCTACACGCCAATCAAAAATGTTAAATTTAGCATTGAAAATACACGTGTAGAACAAAAAACAGATTACGAGAAATTAGTTCTTGATATCGAAACGGATGGTTCTATCCACCCGGAAGATGCATTGAAAGGTGCAGCGTATATCTTGATCCAACACTTTATGTTGTTCTCTGATCAAACAATGACGTTCGAAACGCCAAAAGCGGAAGAAGATAACGTAGTTGATGAGGAAATGCTTCACATGCGCAAGTTGTTGAAGACTTCATTAGCTGACTTAGACCTTTCTGTTCGTGCTTACAACTGCTTAAAATCAGCAGACGTTCGTACACTTGGTGAATTAGCGAAATTAGAGATTTCAGATATGATGAAATTCCGTAACTTTGGTAAAAAGTCTTTGACCGAGTTAGAACAATTGATCGAAGAAAAAGGTCTTACGTTCGGAATGGATGTATCTAAATATCGTTTAGACGAAGATTAATTAATTAACTAAAAGTAATAGGTGGTTTACAAGTCGTAAACTAACCGCAGCTCGAAAGAGCTTTTAACTTACGAAATACAACAATGAGACACGGTAAAAAATTCAATCACCTAGGAAGAACAGCTTCCCACAGAGCAGCCTTATTATCTAATATGGCCTCTTCGTTAATCTTGCACAAACGTATCGAAACAACTGTTGCGAAAGCAAAAGAATTGCGTAAATATATTGAGCCAATGGTTACGAAATCAAAGACAGATAGCACAAACAATCGTCGTGTGGTTTTCTCTTACTTACAAAATAAGGATGCCATCAAAGAATTGTTCAGCATCGTTTCTGAAAAAGTTGCGAACCGTCCGGGTGGTTATACACGTATTATCAAATTAGGTAATCGTCTTGGTGATAACGCAGAAATGTGCTTCATTGAATTAGTTGACTTCAACGAAACAATGTTAGCTGCTTCTGCAGAGAAAGCTGGTAAGACTCGTCGTAGTCGCCGTGCTGGAGCTAAGAAAGAAGAAACAGTAGCAGCTGCTCCAGTTGCTGAAGTTCCTTCTGCTGAAGTTGTTGAAGATGCTCCTGAAGCACCGGCAACTGAGGAGCCTACTGAAGAAAAAGGAGAAGACGCTTAAGATTCTTTTCTTATATTTTTTTGAAGGGCTTCAACGTATAGTTGAAGCCCTTTTTTTAGGATTTTTACATTTTTGATTAATATTTATGAAAGTTTCAGAGTCAACACCTGCAGTACTCTTACTTCAAGATGGAACCTTATTTCATGGAAAAGCACTAGGTAAAATCGGGACCCATGGTGGCGAGATTTGCTTTAATACCGGAATGACGGGTTACCAAGAAATTTACACCGATCCTTCTTATAGCGGCCAGGTAATTATTAATACCACGGCGCACATCGGTAATTATGGCGTTATTAGTCAAGATGAAGCTGAATCAAATCAAGTACAAATCGCAGGTATGGTTTGTAATGAATTTGCTAGTTTGCACTCGCGTGCTACAGCAGATGGTTCATTACAGGATTATTTAGCCGATGCAGGCATTGTAGGTATTTCGGGTATCGATACGCGCGCCTTAGTACGTCATATTCGTACGCAAGGCGTTATGAATTGCTTGATTTCTTCAGAGATTTCGGATATCACAACCTTGCAAGCCGAATTGGCTAAGATTCCTTCGATGGAGGGGCTTGAATTATCTTCACAGGTATGTACAAAACAAGCGTACTTCCTGGGTAATCCTTCTGCAACGCATAAAATTGCCGTATTGGATTTAGGTGTGAAGAAAAGCATTTTGACCAACTTCACGGATCGTGATTGTTATCTTCAAGTTTTTCCTGCCAAAACGCCTTTCGCGGAGATCGCAGCTTGGAATCCCGATGGTTATTTTGTCTCTAATGGACCCGGTGATCCTGCGACAATGCCTTACGCGGTGGAAACAGTTTCTCAATTCCTTGCTTCCGATAAACCAGTATTTGGAATTTGCCTGGGGCATCAAATTTTAGCACAAGTTTGTGGCTTGTCTACGTATAAAATGCATAATGGCCACCGTGGTCTAAATCATCCAGTTAAGAACCTTGTTACAGGGCTTTCGGAGATCACTTCACAAAATCATGGTTTTGCTGTGAAAATGGACGAGTTAAAGGCCTCTGAAAAAGCTGAATTGACTCACATAAACTTGAATGACCAAACAGTTGAAGGACTTCGTGTCAAGGGTCGCAAAGCATTCTCGGTGCAACATCACCCGGAAGCTTCACCTGGACCGCACGATTCTCGCTACCTATTTGATCAGTTTGTTGATTTATTGAAGTAGATTCTAGATAAAGAGAAAGCCCATTCGTCAGCTGACGGATGGGCTTTTTTATGCGTTCAAAACGCTAGCTTTGGCAAACCTTGGAAGATTGCTAAAGCTTAAAGATCTTATTTTACCGGAAATCCAAACAGTGCGTTCTCCTTAATCATCGCAGCAACCGAACTAGGAACCAATTGCTCCCAATCGCCCGGACCTTGTTGAATCATATCCAATACTTTATCTGTACGAATGTTCATCAATTTCTCGTCGGATTTCTTAATGTCGACCAACTTCGTATTATCCATCAAATAGTTAAATAATCCTTTGAGGTGCGGTTCAGGTTTAAAGGATTTTAAATTCAAGACAGATCCTTTGTCGTCAATGGTCGGGTATAAGTATAATTTGATATTATGCCCAAATAGATTTGCAAAAGCACTCAATATGCCCCCCTCTAAATGCGTATAGTGCTTCTCTTCAAAAATGTATTCAAGATTGGGCATACCCATGATTAATGCCATTTTAAGTTTCGAGAACTGGCTTAAAAAGGCCACCAATTTGAAATATTCATGGAAATTAGAGATCAAAACCGTTTGGCCTAATGAACATAGGATGTCTACTCGGTCAAGAAAATCCTTCTCATTGATGTTATGCGTTCCATCTTCTAAACTCCGCAACGTTAATTCCGATAACACACAAACCTTATCATCATCTACATCTGCCTCCTGCTCAAACTGCGATTGGCCCTTCTTCAACATGTCTAAAAAGATGTTGGTTACCGGTCTAAACCGACCGCGAATCGCCACAATATGTTTTTTGGCTAATGCATCATAGGGTTGCATGACCGTCCCATCAGGTCCAAATACGGCAGCCTGTGTGTAGCCATGCTTTACCAAATACAAAGACATCAAGCGATTGTCAACCTCTTTGAAATCCGCACCCTCAAAACGTATCATATCGATTTCAATGCGATCTCGAGATAAATCATCTAACAGGGAAAGCAAAAGTGTCTCCGGATCTTCATGATGGAAATAGCAGCCGTAAAGTAAATTTACGCCGATAATCCCGAGCGCTTGTTGCTGTAAAATATTGTCATTGTCCAACATGTTCACGTGGATGACAACATTATTTACAGGGCCATTAGGCCGTAATTGAAAGCGTAATCCAATCCAACCATGCGCATCATTTGTCTTCTGATAATTTAAGGCAGAGACGGTATCCGCAAAGGCAAAGAACCGTTTTTCTGCAGCACATTCAGTCAAACGAACTTGAAGTAATTTGTATTCCCGGTTTAACATTTTCATTAAACGCGGCTCGCAAACATATTTGCCAGATTCTTCCTCCCCATAAATGGCATCAGAAAAGGCCATGTCATAGGCTGAGATGGTTTTGGCAATAGTGCCCGATGCTCCACCTGCTTTAAAAAAGTTTGCTGCTACTTCTTGGCCGGCACCGATTTCGGCAAAAGAGCCATAGATACTACGGTCTAAATTGATCTTCAGTGCTTTTTGTTTCGTTCCAATGGATTTCAATGGTGCGGTCATCGACGAATAGGTTTGTTGTTGAATTGCTTAGGCATTAGCAAGTTAAAAAATATTCGCATGCAATGGTAGCAGTTCTTGAAAAAATCCTAAAATAGGTCTCGGTGTAATTCCTTGTAATACATCGTTAAGCCCGCCATCGGTCCTTCGCTGATGATTCCGACCCGCAATTGTTTTGCTTTTAACACGCGTTGCAAGATATCGGCATAGTAAAATGCGACTGAACCCGTAAAGTGTATGGGTGCCTCCATTGCTTGTGGGTATTTCAAAAGGTATAAATCACAAAACGTTTGAAAGGATTTTTCAATCAATTGATAACAGAATGGATGTTTTCGGTGGTCAAATAGAAATTTAGAAAAAGAGGCAAACCAACGATTCGGAAATTCACCCTTGTAGGCATGTTGAAGTATTGTTAGTCGATCAAGCTCGCCAAAGCGTTTGGTAAATGTCAGTTGTAAATCTGCGGGTAATTCATGGTGTAAATACGCTAATACAAGGCTTTTCCCTAAGTGTCCTCCACTGCCTTCGTCACCTAGCCAAAATCCAAGTGGCGGTACCTGATGTTGCATCTCCCCTTGTTCGAAATAGCCAGAATTAGAACCTGTACCTAATATGCAAGCGATACCCTTCGATTTCCCACAAAGCGATAGACCCGCTGCGATTAAATCATTTTGAATGCTTAGGTCAGCATTCCCAATAACCGGTGCTAAAACCTCCCGGATAATAGCCTTTTTTGATTCATCTGTAATTCCCGTACCAAAATAATAGACAAACCGAAGCGTCATCCCTTGAAGTTTTTGAAGAACTTCATGCTGGGCCTCGCAAATTTGTTCAGCCGATTGGTAATAGGGATTTATGCCTGCCGATTGAAAACTTTCAAAAGCTTCATTTGCCTGCGTAATGTAACGCCAAGCCGTTTTGGTAGACCCACTTTCGATGAGTAGTATCATTGTAAAAGTCCTATCGGGTTGAATTTTTCGAATACTTTTTCACTATGTGGCGCATCGGCTAATTCCGATGTGAGGTCTTGGCCGGCCCAATGTTCATAGTGTTTGCCGTTCTTCCATAATTTGGAATTTGTCATGTCGTAAATGTATCCACGGAATGCCACCCAAATCTCGGGGCGGTCTTGCCCATTTCGGAGCGCTAACTGGGAACGGGTGTAGGAATGTAATGCTTCTGACAAGTCCGATATTATTATTTTACGAAGCTAAATAAAAAGGATTAAAGACCGTTTTATTAGTAAAGATTTTTAATTTTACATCTACAAAAAACGGATGCATTTTATGAAAATCTTTCAAGGTCTACTCATTTGTTTGTTAAGCGTTCAGTTGCTTTCTTGTGGCTCATCCGCAGGTTCTGATCCAGCACCTACACCTCAGCCCACCGTAGCACAATTAGTGAGCAAATCATGGAGTGCAAGTTCGGCCTCATGGGATGGTGTGACACAATATTCCAAAGGAGCAACGAGCAACTTGGTATCAGGATATTCACAATTCAAATTGGATTTGACAAGTTCAACAGCGGCGTCGTTAACGGAGTTTGACGGTCGTAAATTTACAGGAACTTATACCTTATCTGTCGATAATAAAAAAATTACGTTAAATGGGTTAACAAGTTCTGAAGGAGCACCTTCAGGGACAAACGGAACCTTGGAATTCAATATCGTAGGAACGCCATCAGCGTCTGCATTAAGCTTAGAAACAAGCACAACTTACATCAAAGCAAGCAACAAAAAAGTTAGCTTGGCTTTAGTAAACCCATAATCAACTAGACATTGTGTAAGCCGTCCCCCGTGGCGGCTTTTTTTATTATATGGAAAATAGAACAGAAATAGGCACCTTAGGGGAATTTGGATTGATCAATCGTTTGGCGGCTCCTTTTGCCCAACATCAAGGTTGGACAAAATTGGGCATTGGTGACGATGCGGCACTTTTGGATACGTCAAATCAATTGACCGTGACCTCAACCGAATTGTTAATTGAAGGAGTCCATTTTGATCTATCCTACACGCCATTGCAACATTTAGGCTATAAAATCGTGACGCTAGCGGTGTCTGATATTGCAGCGATGAATGCCATTCCTACCCAAGTTTTAATCGGAATCGGACTAAGCAATCGCTTTTCGGTCGAAGCCGTTGACGAATTATATGCAGGCATCAAAAGTGCTTGTGAAGATTATCAAGTCGACCTGGTAGGCGGAGATACAACCGCATCACCTCAAGGTTTAATTGTTTCAGTGACAGCAAATGGAGTAGTAGACTCGACCCAAGTGGTTAAACGTTCCAATGCGAAACCAAACGATGTTATTTGTGTCAGTGGAGATTTTGGCGGAGCCTTAATGGGTCTTCAATCCTTGGAACGCGAAAAGCAAGTGTTTTTGGCCAATCCGGATATGCAACCCGAGTTGGATAACAAGAGTTATGTCGTATTGCGCCAGCTGAAGCCTTCTGCGCGTTTTGACATCATTCATGAATTACGCGAATTGGGCGTTGTGCCTACATCGATGATTGATAGTTCTGATGGCTTAGCGGCTGAAATTTTACATCTCTGTGAGGCATCAGGGACTGGTGCTCGGATATTCGAAAAGAACATACCTATTGATGATGAGACGTATTTGGCCGCTACGGAGTTTAATTTAAGCCCCTTGACTGCAGCGTTAAATGGAGGAGAAGATTATGAATTAGTCTTTACTGTATCACAAGCGGACTTTGAAAAAGTTGAGAAAATCGCGGATGTGACCGCGATTGGTTACATAACAGACCAGAAAAACGAAAAAGTCCTGGTCATGAAATCTGACCAAATTGTCCATTTGACTGCACCTGGATTTAACTAGATTCCCATGTCTGTAGCCATCATGCAACCCTATTTCTTCCCTTACTTGGGCTACTTTCAGTTGGTCCAAGCTGTGGATGATTTTGTGTTCTATGATGATGTGATGTTTATCAAAAAGGGTTGGATAAATCGGAATCGAATTCTCATGCAAGGCAAAGAGTTCTTGTTCACAATCCCCCTTGAAAAACAAAGTCAAAATAAAACGATTCGCGAGTCAAATGTGGCTTGGGGCCCGGAGTTCCCAGGAAAATTTCTCGTGCAATTGGAGGCTGCTTATAAAAAGGCCCCCCAGTTCAATCAGATTATGCCTTTGATTCAAGACCTTCTTGCTGAACAGCCTGCCAGCATGGCTGAGCTAGCCGGAAAAAGTATTGAGTTTGTTTGGCAATATTTAGGATTGCAAAAACGTTTTCACTACAGCTCCGAGTTGGCTAATAACCAAGCCGACGGCAGGGCTGAGCGATTAATTCACTTGACGAAAAGCTTAGGTTCAACGCAATACATCAATGCTCTTAACGGCCAAAGTCTTTATGAAAAGGATTTTTTTTCCTCACAAGGGGTTGAATTGTTTTTCATTAAGCCCTCACTTCAGGCGTATAGCCAAGGGAAGTTAGCAAGCTTTGAACCAGGACTTTCGATGATTGATGTATTGATGTGGAATGAGCCAACAGTCGTTGTTGAGATGTTGAAGAACTTCAGCTTAGAATAATTGGCCATTTGCTAAGTATCTCGTCGTTCGAATTGCTTTATTTGTAAATTTGTTTGTAGTATTAATCATTGGAGCAATTAATGACACAATCCCTTTTCATTCGTAGGTATTCGAATCGCTTTCTTTCCAGATGGCTCGTGCTTGCTATTGATTTGCTGATTGTCATGTTTTCTTTTTCGCTTTCTTCCCTATTGCGGATGAATTTTCATTACAGCGAAATTGATTTGTACAGTTTCCAATTCCATTTTGTCTTCTTATTTATCATTCGACTAGGTGTTTTTCTGTGGTTTAAGTCTTACACAGGAATTATTCGACATACGAGTATCGAAGATGCGGTATTGATTTTAAAAGCGGTGTTCTCGGGAACGGCCATCGCAGGTTTGTTTTCATTGAGTCTTCGATACTATACAGGAATCAATACGCTATTGTATGTGCCGTTATCCATTTTAGCGATTGATTTTTTCATCTGTTTGTTTTTGATGGTTACCCTTCGCTTTTTTGTGAAGTCCTTCTATGAATCATTCATTAATGAATTTAAGCCGGCTGTTGGCGTATTAATTTACGGCGCTGGATATTCGGGGATGTTGACTAAAAACGTCATCCAAAACGACCGCGGAGTCAACTATCAAGTACTTGGTTTTATTGATGACAATCCTGCCAAAATCGATAAGACGATTGAAGGTATTCGTGTTTTCAGCTTGTCTGAAGCCATGGAAAAATTCGTAGACCATTACGATGGGTTACAAGTGATTATGGCCATTAACAACATCGGACTTCAAGCAAAACGTAAAATTTCCGATGTATTTCTTGATCGAGGCGTTGTAGTGAAAATCCTTCCTCCCGTAGACAAATGGGTTAATGGTGAATTTGCGTTAAATCAAATTCACAATGTGAAAATTGAAGATTTGTTGGGACGTGAAGAGATTCAAATGAACAACAAACAAATCAGTCAAGAAATCAATTCGAAATCAGTCCTTGTGACGGGTGCGGCGGGTTCTATCGGAAGTGAGATCGTTCGACAATTGGTGGCTTATTTTCCGGCTAAAATCATCTTGATTGATCAGTCGGAATCAGGCTTGTTTGATTTGGAATACGAGCTGTCGAGTGTCATTCCTGTCAATACGGAGTTAGTTGTGAAGGTCGCCGATGTGACCGATAAAAACCGTTTATCTGTCATATTCAAAGCGCATAAGCCTGCTTTTGTCTTTCATGCCGCAGCCTATAAGCATGTGCCTTTGATGGAGAAAAATCCCTACGAGGCTATTAAGGTCAATATAATGGGTACGCAAATTTTAGCCGACCTATCCGCAGAGCATGGCGTAGAGAAGTTTGTGATGGTCTCTACAGACAAGGCCGTAAATCCAACCAATGTGATGGGTGCAACCAAGCGTTTTGCCGAGATGTATACGCAATCGTTGAATGAGGTAGATGGAATTCGGACAAAATTTATCGCTACGCGTTTTGGTAATGTATTAGGTTCAAGTGGCTCCGTGATCCCCTTGTTTAAAAAACAGATTGAGCGGGGTGGTCCTGTAACTGTTACCCATCCTGAAATCACACGCTACTTTATGACCATTCCAGAAGCTTGCGAGCTCGTATTAGAGGCTGCAACCATGGGTGAAGGGGGTGAAGTTTTTGTCTTCGATATGGGAGAGTCTGTGAAAATTGTCAACCTAGCTAAAAAAATGATTACGCTAAGTGGGCTACGCGTGGAACGTGATATTGAAATTAAATTTACCGGACTTCGTCCAGGCGAAAAGTTGTATGAGGAGTTGTTGAACACCGATGAAAATACGCTGCCCACACATCATCCTAAGATTTTGATTGCCAAAGTAAATTCACCTTCATATGCTTTTATGGAAACCCAGATGCAGGCAATCGGTCATTTATTAAGCGCCGGCGACAACAATAACCTCGTATCGAAAATCAAAGAAGTGATACCCGAATACATTTCGAATAACTCCGTTTTTGAAAAGCTAGATTTGAAGTCTGTTTCGATGAAGCGTTCTCCATCAGCGAAGTAGGCGTTTAGCGATTCGAATTGCCACCCATGTTGCAATGGGTGCAGCAATAATGTCCAAACTATAATGAACATGCTGGACCAGCAGCAAGAGTACAAGCACGCTCGTTAATGCAATGGCTATTTTTCGCTCATTTGCCTGGGGTAAGAAATAACATACAAATACCATGGTCGCTGTATGTCCTGAGAAGAATAAATCTTTCGTTATCGCCAAATTCTCGCCATAGATGAACAATTCTGCTATGGGGTCATGTAAATCAACCAAACCCTGTGGCGGGTTTAGCGCTACCCAATAAATGCTGGCAAATCGCATGATTGTTTCTACATTAAACGCCCACGCAAACCAAAGGAAATGTTTAGGCTGACGAATGATTCGCACGATCAGGTAAACTACACTGAAGTAGATAATCGCAAAAATGGGAACGGAGACATTTTTTGCTGGAATATTTGCTAAAATCACATCCTGCATTACGATTCCTTCCCGCTGTTGAATCCATTGAAAATAATCGTCCGCTTTCCAGGGGAAGATTGCAAATACAGCAATAGCCAGTATCAATTGCCAACGAAATCGGCTATCTTGCCAAGCGGCAGTCCAATTTAGTTCGATGGATTGTTCAAAACCTTTCATGTATTTTTTTCGTTATACCCTTGAAAACGGAGCGCAAAACTACGCTAAATTTAAAATGAAATGAATAAGCTGCTTAAAAATATTGCTCTCATTGGACTTTTTTCCATCACACTCGCACATATTTCTTGCGGAAGTTCTTCAAAACCAACCGCTTCATCATCAAACTTGAATACTACTAAAATGGATACAATTACGTTCGGCGCAGGGTGCTTTTGGTGCGTAGAGGCTGTCTATCAGCGTTTAAAAGGAGTTCATTCGGTAACTTCTGGCTATATGGGAGGTAAATTGAAAAACCCCACTTACCGCGAAGTATGTTCGGGTTTAACAGGCCATGCAGAGGTATGTCAAATCACTTATGACCCCCAAGTAATCTCTTTTCAAACACTCTTAGAAGTATTTTGGCAAACGCATGATCCTACTACCTTAAACCGTCAAGGTGCTGATGTGGGGACACAATATCGTTCTGCTATTTTCGCGCATTCTGATGAGCAATTGCGCTTAGCTCAGGAATGGAAATCAAACCTTAATGCAAAACAGGTATTCCCGAATCCCATTGTAACACAAATTGTGGAGGCTTCCGATTTTTATCCCGCGGAAGATTACCACCAAGATTACTACCAACTAAATGGGACGGAGCCTTATTGCCAGATTGTCATTAAACCCAAAATGGATAAATTCCTGAAGGTCTTTAAGGATAAATTGAATTAAAATCCACCTTTATCGTAGAAGCTTCTCCGACGAGATATTTTCAAATCTTGTAGCAAACTAGATTTAACGCGCAGGTCAAATGAGTAATTACTCGCCCGGCCGTAAAATGGACTCGCAATAGGTGTCCAGTTGAAATTCATTTCCCAGCAATGCAGGTCACGGTGTACGGACATATTCGTATAGGTCAAGCCACTGTATTTAAAGTCGTAGCCTGAACTCACGGAAAACTTCCATTTTTCACTTATGCTGAGGTCGCCTTGGAATGTTAGTCCACTGATTTTTTGGGGATCCGCTAAGCCCATCCGATTATAACTAAACTGATAAGAGAACGAAAAGGTCCAAGGTACATTCCAGTCGACATAATCATCCATGTTCCGGTTGATTTGTTTCAGTTGGGCATCTGAGCCCATATCACTTGTCTTCGACTTCTTCGCTGTGCTAGGGGCGAAGCGCCGGCCAACCGACAAATTAAAAGATTGCAATCTCCCAAGTCCTTCCCCTTTACTAAACATGTACTCGTTGGTCCTGCGGCCCATATCAAAAAATGCATTGTCCTGCACATACGAATACGGGTCGATGCTACCTCCTATGTTAATGTCGAACTCTTTTACACGTGAAT
The DNA here is from genome assembly GCA_039805345.1 of Bacteroidota bacterium. GTDB lineage: Bacteria > Bacteroidota > Bacteroidia > Cytophagales > Spirosomataceae > Aquirufa. Next base: position 11,918 of record JBDLUL010000051.1, read on the forward strand.
TGGCATTAAATCCAATGTTGGATAAGGGATATTCTTTTGCCAAAAAGTTATAGCTTCCATTAATTCCAAAATTGTCAATTAAACTGATTTTTTCATTTTGCTTTGTCGCTGTATCCGATTTGGTTTTTAGTTTCGCCTCGAGTGTGTTCTGAATTCCAAAGCTAATGGCTCCCGATGCTCCGCCATAAGACAAAATGCGCGGATCAAAGGTGCTGAGTCGGCGAATATCCCCCACTTGTTCCACACCATCAGCATTAATAAATTTTCGGTTATTGATTCGCACATCCTGGAAATATCCGTACGCTGGATTCGAATAATCGGGGGTATAGCTTGCACTAATGGATGGAACCATTGTGTGCCTCAACGCTTCCAAACGCCCCTTTTTAAACCGTGCCGTCCCAAATAAACGGGTATTCATGCTTGCGGAAAATGAGATTTGCGAATTGAATTTGGGTAGACCACCCACCGTATCAATGCGGACTGTTGAGTCCGACTTCATGTAGGTGTATTTGTAAGAGCGGGTGTACATATTTCCCGACCAAGAAATCCCAGGTGTAATGTTGATGTACCGATTCAACTTAATGTTAGGTAAGGAAATCGGTAAGCTATAATTGAATTTCGTTTGCGCTTTTTCCCAAAGCATTGGAATCGTGCTCGCATTCACGGCTACTACCCCCGGAGGAAGGTCGTCCGCATTGGTTGGGATAAAGGGTTTTTGAATAATACCCCGCTGGCTATTGGTCTCGCGAGGATACACATCAAATTCATATCGGGTGTATGGATCTGCAATTTGATTGGTCATCGAGATTCCTCCTGAAAAGTCAAGTCCTAAGCGAAATTGGTCCATGAATCGATCTCCTACACTTGATTTACGCTTGAAGGGCTGAAATTGATTTAAGCCGACACTGAACTCTGTTCCCGCATCAAAAATACGCGTAGTTGTATTTTGATTGATACGTAAGCTAATGCTGCTTCGAAAGATTTGGCCTACGTTCTTCGTGTATTGTACAGAGGATCCAATGGTATTGGATAGATATTGTTGGGTATTGAAATTGTTGTATTGATTATACGAATTGGAAGCGATGTTCACAGACGCGGAGAAACTGGAATTGCCCAAACTGCGTGGCGTATGTGACCATTGTAAAGCGAAGTCTGTCCGTTTTGTCGGATTAAACTCGTCTCCATTTGAATTTCTATTGAATGCGAGGTTAAAACTTCCCGCATAGCGATAGCGCTTATTGTATTGCGAATTCGCGCCTAATCCCCAGCCGCCTTTGGAATAAATTTGTCCCGTAAATCGAATCCCAATATGTTCGCTTGCTGCCCAGTAATAGCCGCCTTCACGTAAATAAAATCCTCTTCCAGATGGCTCTTCCCCATAGGTAGGCACAAGAATGCCTGATTTTCCAGCTTCTTTGGGTTGTGAATAGGGGAAGAAACCGAAAGGTAAACCGATGGGTAATGGAATGTCATTTAACTCGAAATGGAAGGGGCCAGAAATGATTTCTTTTTTCCCTACCACTTTGATTTTGCTCGCCTTAATATGAAAGTGTGGATGACTTAAATTACAGGTAGTATAAATGGCGTTTCGAATGTATAAATTATCTTCTTCGTCTTTTTTGACCGTCTTCCCTTGTACAAATCCTTCCCCTTGCTGGGTGACAATTCCTTTAATAGCGGCTCGTTTCGTTTTGAAATTATAACGTATTTCGTCGGAATCATATTTGTCGCCCCCTTGTGTAAATACGGGTAACCCTTCCATTTTGTGTGACGTAGAGTCGTATTGTCCAATGGCATATACTTCGTTTTTCTCCCAATCCAAGCGGATGTAGCTGGATTCGAGGCTAATTTCGCCATATTTTACTTTGGCATTTCCGTAAAGGTGAACGACCTGCTTGCTGGCATCCAACACGGTTGAGTCTGTCGCTGAATAAAATACAGTCGTTTGGAGGTCTTGCTGCTTGGCTAGGCTATCAGGTTTAACGAGGCTCTTTTGCGTAGAATCCGCCAAGATTACCCGCTGGGCATGCAACGTCGGTAGGACGCACAACAGGCCGAAGCTTAGCAAAAGGTAATATGTGGATTTCTTTATCAAAT
>JBDLUL010000052.1:0-10743 GCA_039805345.1 Bacteroidota bacterium
ACCCTAATCGATATTACAGGGGGCATGGGCGTGGACACATGGGCTTTTGCGCAAAAATGTGAGCATGTCACCTATGTAGAGCAGCAAGCGAGTTTAGCGGAACATACGCAATACAATCACCAGGTATTAGGACTCAGGAATGTTACGCATATCCAAGGAAACGGCTTGGAATATTTAGAAAAACAGTATGATTGGATCTATGTGGACCCGGCACGCAGGGACTTACAAGGGAATAAAGTCATCTTGTTTAAAGATTGCCAACCGAATGTCTTGGAAATCTTAGATAAAGTCGAAACTGCTAAGATCCTAATTAAAACAAGCCCCGTGTTAGATATCAGCCGAGCGATACAGGAACTTGGCGGTGTGGATAAGGTGTATGTGGTCGCTTACCAACAAGAAGTAAAAGAATTGTTATTTATTAAGTCGGCGGAATCGAGTTTAGATCCCGAAATTGAGCTTGTCGAATTAGCTAACTCCCCGGTAACACTTTTCCAAGGAACACTTTCTGCGGAGCGCGAGGCAAATATGCAGATAGCACCCGTGGGAAAATACCTATACGAAGCGCATCCTGCACTTCTGAAAGCCGGTTTTTTCAAATTAGTACAAGGCGAGGATATTTGGCAATTAGGCAAGCATACACACCTATATAGCTCCGATGCATATCTGAACAACTTTCCGGGAAAAAAATATTCCTTAATCGAAGCGGGGCCTGTGCAACCGGATTGGATAAAAGCGCATCTTCCCGACTTGCGTGTCAACATTAGTACTAAGAATTTTCCTTTGAAGGCAGATGCACTTCGAACCAAATTAAAATTTAAAGATGGAGGTGAATACACCCTATTTGCGATCCAAAACAGTGAAGAAAAAAATGCGTTAATCTTGTGCAAAAAGTGTCCTTAAAGATTTACCTTTGCTCGTTACATTCCAAAAATCAACGTTCCATGAAAAGATTCATTTTAGCTAGCGTCCTTATTTTTTCAAGTATCTCGCTCTTTGGCCAAGTATTCACAGGGATGGACGAAATTGAAAAAGCCAAAAAAGAAGGATTCTATACCTACATCAATTCGGAAGAAAAATATGTCATTGAATCTTGGAAGAACTATTTGAAGAAATTCGGTAAAGTTGAGGCCGGTCGCGGTGGAGCCATCAATGTATATCAAGCGAAAATTTCAGACATCTCCAAAGATGGCTTGACGCTACTTTCCAAGACAAGCGAAGAAAAAAACAAGACTAAATTATTCGTTTCGATTGCAACGGGACCTGATGCCTACATTCAAAATGGGCATGATAAGTACCGTGATGCGAGTGATTGGTTGGAAGAATTTGTTAAAATAATCAACTTAGAAGAAGACGTTCGCACACAAGAAAAGGCCTTGAATGACTTAATTTCAACGAAAACGAAGCAACAGAAAGCCGCAGAACGCATGATTCGCGAATTAGATTCGAATAAACGTCAAACAGAATTATTGACGAAGCGTTTAGAAGAAACCAAAATAGAGAAAGAGAAAATTCTTGCGAATCAAGAACAAAATAAATTGGATCAGAAAGCCAATGAAGAGGCCATCATTCAACAAATGCAAAAATTTGAAGCAGCAAAGAAAAAAGTTAACTAGGCAAATGAAAAAATACGGTTTACTTCTTTTACTGATTACCTCTCCCCTGTTGTTCGGCAATTTCGGCATGGTTGAGTATGCTGTTTTGCATCCAAAAACAAAAACCGTACAGGCTGATTCCCTCAATAGGAAACAAAGACAAGTTAATTTGTATGCACCGGTACCCCAGACACCTGAGGTTAATTCTGAAGAAGAAAAGTCAGCTACAATACATTGGGGTGATTACCTTGTGATGGGAATGAAAGCCATTGCGGGTTTATTGCTGAAAATTTTGGCACAATTTTAATGCCGAGCTTCCAAATTACTTCGCGGGTTTCAGCCTCTCTACCGTATGTGTGGAGCAAGTTTGATCAAAACCTATTGGCTAAATTAGCCCCCCCTTTCCCTATTGCACGAATCATTCAATTTGATGGGTGTCAAGTAAATGATAAAGTCTGTATAGAACTTGATTTTTTACTTTACAAAACAAGATGGTATTCCGTCATTAGCTCATATAAAGCTGACGCAACTTCTTATGTTTTTGTTGACGAAGGGACACGTGTACCGTTTGGAATCAAAGCATGGCGGCATGAGCATCGGATTGAATTTATCGATGAAAAAACAAGTAACATCGTAGACAAAATAAGTTTTCAAACAAATTACAAGCTTTTAGATTGCTTATTATTTCCTTTAATTTGGGGAATGATTGCCTATCGAATACCCCTTTATAAAAAATACCTACATCAACCCGCATAACTATGAAATTAAGTTTAACGCAGAAAATTATCATTGGATTTGTTTTAGGGCTTGCTCTTGGTGAATACTTATTTCTAACCTTATCTCCTGAGGTCAGCCATGATATCGCCAGCAAAGTACAAGTGATCTCCAAGATTTTCTTGCGCTTGATTAAAATGATTGTAGGGCCTTTGGTGTTTTGTACACTTGTGGTTGGTATTGCCAAATTAGGTGACTTTAAGGCCGTAGGTCGGATCGGAATCAAAACCATTGGGTATTTTTATTTTGCCACGATCCTGTCACTTGTAACAGGATTAGTCGTTGTTAACGTCACGCAACCGGGTAGTTTACAGAGTTGGCCTAAGCCTAGCGCAGGAACAGAAACAGGAATTGACGCGAGCAAAGCAAAGAGTTTAGAAGATTTCATCTTGCACATTTTCCCAGATAGTTTCTTTAAGGCATTAGCTGAAAATGAAATTCTTCAAATTGTTATCTTCTCCCTATTCTTTGGTGTAGCCTTAGGGTCTATCGGAGAGACAGGCAAGCGTTTAATCCATGTGATTGAAAACTTGGCAGAAGTTGTATTTAAGATGGTTAATTATGTGATGGAAGTAGCACCTTATGCGGTGTTTGCGGCCATGACGACGGTCGTAGCCAACAAGGGCTTAAGTATCTTGATTAGCTATGGTTATTTGATGATCTGCTTCATGGGTGGTTTATTGTTCTTTACGACCGTAATCCTTTGGATCATCGCTGCAGTTAATGGCATTAATTATTGGAAATTGATCAAAGAATTAAAAGAAGCCCTTCTCATCTCCTTTTCTACAGCAAGTTCGGAAGCTTCCTTTCCACAAACCATTGCAGCTTTGGAGAAATTCGGCTGTAGCCGACGGATCGTTGGATTCGTGTTGCCTTTGGGATATAGTTTCAATCTCGATGGTTCGATGTTATACATGACCTTCGCAACTGGGTTCATCGCGCAGGCGTATGGTGTTCACTTAAGTTTGGAACAACAAATCACGATGTTATTAACCTTAATGATTACCTCCAAAGGAATTGCAGGTGTACCACGTGCATCACTGGTAATCATTGCGGGGACATTAACCATGTTCAATTTACCTGCCGAAGGCATTGCTTTATTACTCGGCGTTGATCCATTTTTAGACATGGGTAGAACAGTTACTTCCGTAGCGGGCAACGGTGTAGCAACCTGTGTCGTATCAAAGTGGGAAGGTGAATTTACGCCAACTACTTAATTTCAAAAGTCATTTGAACTGCTTTTCGGGCCGGGAAAATGGATGCGATAAAGGTGATGACAATGACGGCAATGGCTGTCCAGACAAAATCCATCGCATGCATTTTAATCGGATAGGCATCAATTAACGCATTGGGAATTCCAAGTGGAACAATCCCAAATTGTTGTTGGGCCCAGGCCATTACAAATCCAAGCAGCATCCCAACCAGTGCACCCGAGAAGCTGATAATCAGCCCGAGGTAAAGAAAGCTTTTCAATAATTGTTTGTGACTAATTCCCATGGCCATGAGCGAGCGAAGATCTTTACGTTTCTCGATCACCAATAAAGACAGCGCATAAAAGAGTGTAAAAGAGGCGATACCCATGACAAAGGCCATGATCAGAAAGACGAAAAATTTTTCTATTTTAATCGCTTTCAGAAGCAATGCATGCTGTTCATCTCGTGTTTGGACTGTATAAGCGTTACCTAGTAATGCACTCAGTTTTTCTTTCACCTGTAAGTCATTGGCATCTGCCGACAGCATAATCTCATAGGCAGATCGCGTGCCAGGGGTGCCGACTAGCGCTTCCATCCAAGTTAGCGGAACGATGACAGTTTGATTGTCGAAATTTTGTTCAACCTCCAAAACGGCAGACGGAAAGAAAGCTTGACTTCGGATTGTATTTTCGTTGAGTGAAAAGCGACGTAACCGATTATGATCAGGATACCAAGCTTGTACCGGTTCAACGGTATTCTCAAAACTCATCCCCATATTCAAGAAGACACCTATCCCCACCAGGGCAAAAGCCTGGGTAGAATCACCTAAAAAATACTCCCCTTCTACCACTTGCTTCTTTAAGCGATTCGCAGCCAGAAAGGAAGAATCTACCCCTTTAAATCGGACAACGAGTTGTTTTTGATCAAAGCGCATAAGCCCTTGGTCTTCTAAAACAGGATTGACAAATGCGATACCGGGAATAGAACGAATAGAAGCAAGTTGGGATGCATTGAGACTTAGCGGTTGTTGGTTCGCTGATAAAATACGTAAATCAGGATCAAAGGTTTTGAACAGGCCTTTTTGAAAATCCTCCAAACCGTTAAAAACAGATAAAATGAGGATAAGCGCCATCACCTCGATTCCCACACTAATCATGGAAATGCGTGAAATGAGGGAGATAAAACTCGCCTTACTTTTTGAAAAAAAATACCTTTTTGCAATAAATAAGGATAGATTCACGGGAAAGCGAATTATAATTCTTCAGATGGAATTCCGTCCGATGGCGGAATGACTAAACCTTCGAACAAGGCTTCAATTTTAGCAGCATATGAAGCCGTATCATCTAAATAAAAACCTAAATGGGGAATGATACGTGCCTGTTTACGAATCCGATTAGCCAAGGCATTGCGAATGGCCTTGTTCTTATCAGAAAGTGAATACATGATTTGATTGACATCATCAGCCAACAAGAAACTTAAGTATACGCGAGCAACCGATAAATCTGGACTAACTTTGACATCCGTCACAGTCACCATGGCATTGCCAAACAACTCCCTGAATTCTTTTTGAAAGATATCACTTAAATCCTTTTGAATTTGTCTTCCAAACTTTTGCTGACGTTTACTTTCCATATTTGCTCCGATGCTTTTCTACTCAAAAATCTCACAAATTTCACAATAATAATTGGAATCACCGTAATTTAGCGAATTCAAAATTCAATTATGTTCCAATTTCTACGTTCAAACGCATCTATTCCACTAATAATCATGTTGGTGATTTGGGGATTGGCTACATTTCTCTTCGTTCAAGCGGATATTGAACCTTTTTATTGGGAATTAAAGAATCATTTGATTGGACAAAAACTGAACGAAGGCTTTCGAATGTATCAAGACATTCGCGATAATTCGGGACCATTTTCAGCAGGCTTTTTTCAATTACTTGACGCACTTTCGATACCCATTTCGATGAATGCGTATTGGGCGAGCGGATTAATTATCTTCCAAGCCTTTATCTTTCAACGTACGATTCAGCGCTTTGAATTAATGCCACCCATGGGGTATTTACCCTTTTTTATCTATGCGGTGTTTTTCCATTTTTCATTGGAATTCATTGTTCCTTCAGCGGCATTATTGGGCTTGAGTTTTTTAATGTTGGCCTGGCAGGAAATTGTCAAACAACAAAGTACCTTGAATGTTGATGACCGCGTATTCTTAATTGGTCTATTCATTGGCGCCGCAGGTTTGTGTTACCCGAGTTACTTCCTTTTCATCTTTTGGGGGATACTTAGCCTTGTTTTTTACTCGGGTATCAATATCCGGCAGATGCTCTTGGTGCTTGTGGGATTTCTCATCATCAACATCATCACGGGGTTAGTTTATACGTATCACGGGAACTTGCCTTATTTGATTCAGGTATTCCAAAATTCGGCGATTCAATTTCATGCACCTGCTTGGGAACAAGTAAAAGAAATGGCTTGGGCTTACATCCCAGCGTTGGGCTTTGCGATTTATGGATTTTGGAAGGTCGTAGAAAACCCCAAGATTAAATCGACGGGTCAAAAAGCACAGCAAACTAATTTAATCTGGATCTTCACGAGCATTTTAGCCATATTTACCTTACCAGCGACCGCGAGTAATAATGTATTATTTTTCTTACCGGCGCTCGCTTATTTCAGCTTAAACAGCTTTTTCTTATTGAAGAAATATTGGGTACGCGAATTGATGCTGTGGCTATTGCTCGGGCTAACCTACTTCTCGCTACAATGGGATTGGAAGCTACAAGAAAACAAACGAATTAAGCCATCTGACATATCGCTGCGAAATGAGAAATTGATGGTCTTAGGACCTCAAATCGAAGCTTATCGCTACAATCAAATGGCTGGCCCCTTTGTCAATTGGGAATTATCCAAAACAATTTTCGACGAGTTAGATCAATTTAAAACAATCGTATTGTTGGATCAGTACATGACGCAAGACCCGCCGAATTATATTTATGACCCAACAGGTAAATTTAAGCGCGCGCAAAACTATCTCCCTTACCTCCAATCCAGGTATCAGGAAACGACAAAGCACTTATACAAACGTGTAAATTAGCAGCAAGAAATTTTGCCCACACGACCCGCGTGACGGCCTCCTTCAAAAGGCGTGTCAATAAATGCCTGTAAGCATGCTTTGGCTTCATCCAACGAAATAAAGCGAACAGGTAAACAAATCACATTGGCATCATTATGTTGACGAACCAATTGGGCTACCTCAACATTCCAAGCCAAACCCGCTCGAATGCCTTGATGTTTGTTGGCCGTGATCGCAACACCATTGGCACTTCCACAAAGCAATAAACCAAACGTTGATTCCCCACTTTCAACCGACTCCGCAACGGGATGCGCAAAATCAGGATAATCCACAGAATCAGCTGAATAAGTACCACAATCCTTCACGGTAAAACCTTGTGCTGTTAAAAAATCAATTAATTGATCTTTGTAATCAAATCCTGCGTGATCGCCACCTACGGCGAATGATTTTGCTAATGTCATATAAAAGGAGTCAAAAATTTTAACAAAGGTAAGCCGATATCATGTACATTTACCAATGTTCAAACAGATAAATTATGACAGATCAGTGGAGAGAAGATGAAGACCGAATTAAGAAAGTATTCGGAGATAAAACATGGGCACAAATAAAATCCGAGGAGTCTTGGCGGATTTTTAAAATCATGAGTGAATTTGTGGAGGGAATCGACAAATTATCTAAAATAGGTCCCTGTGTGAGTATATTCGGTTCGGCAAGAACGAAACCTGAGGATAAATATTATCAGATGGCAGAGCAAATAGCCGCAAAACTTGTCCGCCATGGATATGGCGTGATTACAGGTGGTGGTCCAGGCATCATGGAAGCAGGTAATAAAGGAGCCAAAAGTGAACAAGGTCGTTCCGTCGGATTGAACATCGATCTTCCCTTTGAACAAACACCTAACCCATTTATCGATCACGACAAGAACATCAATTTTGATTTCTTTTTTGTGCGAAAAGTCATGTTTGTCAAATATTCTCAGGGATTCATTATCATGCCGGGTGGTTTTGGCACATTGGATGAAATGTTTGAATCCTTGACCTTGATTCAAACACATAAAATTGGACGCTTTCCGGTTGTCTTGGTGGGAACAGCCTATTGGTCCGGTTTATTTGAATGGATGAAGACAACCATGGTTGAACATGGCAATATCCATGAGGAAGATTTGGAATTCTTTTCGATTGTAGATACCCCGACCGATGCCGTGCGCATTATCGACGAATTCTACGCGAAATATTTATTAAAACCCAATTTCTAATTCTTCGCAAAAAAGGCTATCAGTTCATTTAACGGCAAGGCATTTAGGGTTAAGGCCTTCAATAAGCCCCCCTTTCTGCCTACGCGAACACCATATTCCATATCCTTCAGGCCCTCAATTTTATGTGCGTCCGGATTGATGGAAACATATACTCCTTTGTCCATGGCTTCATAGATGTGTCGCCAATCTAAATCCAATCGATATGGGCTCGCATTCAATTCAATACTGACACCATTGGCTTTGCAGGCATCTAAAATCTTGCTGGTATCAATCGGATAGCCATTTCGGGTTAATAATAAACGACCTGTTGGGTGCCCTAGAATACTAGTATACGGATTTTCAATGGCTTTGATCAGTCGGCCCATGGCGCGTTCTTGATCCATGACCAATTGGGCATGCACCGAAGCAACCACATAATCAAAGGAAGATAAAATGCGGTCATTGTAATCCAAACTGCCATCTGGCAAAATATCCGCTTCGATTCCCTTCAGAATTTGAAAGTCGGTCCACGTTTGATTCAAGGCATCTATTTCGGCATGTTGGCGCATGATATCTTCCTCTTTCAATCCACCGGCATAAGCCGCATATTGCGAGTGATCCGCGATGCCGAAATAGCTTAATCCGAGGGCCCGACAAGCTTCTGCCATTTCCTGCAATGTATTTCTACCGTCGGAATAGGTTGAGTGATTGTGAAGACACCCCGTTAAATCGGATAATTGAACTAGCTCGGAGGGTTGATGTTTAGCAGCCCAATCGAACTCTTTAAATCCCTCTCGCATTTCCGGAACAATGTATGGAAGTTGTTGAGAGATATAAATCGTCTCTTCTTGTTGGATATTTTTCTGTTGGAAAAAATTAACTAAAGCCAAATGCTCCGGATTTGCACCCAGCTGAAATTCCAACGCGGGTATCTGCAATTTATCCGCAAAATGGATCTCAATAGGTATCAAATGCCCATCCAAATGCCCTCTCCAAGTAAATGGAGAAGATTGTTGGTAATCCGTTTGCATCCCTTCGATTGCTTCAATAAGGCCTTGCGCACCGAACATATCAGCCGTTTCCACGATAAAAACCAAGCTCGAAATCACTTCGCAATTCCGGCTCAATTCACCTGAAACTGTTACCATTGGAAAAACAGGAGCCAACAAATCAAGCAGCTGCTGGCTTAATTTCCCAGCTTTATCTAAGCGTAATTTCTTGCGATTTTCCTTCAAGAATAAAATATAGGCTTTCACATTCTCCTGAATGGCTTTGCCAAAACCTTTGAGTTGCTCAAGCTGGTTGGCATGACAAGCCGCCAACAAATCGTCTAATTCCGTAATACCTAATTCCCGCCAAATAACCCCAACCTTTTTGGGACCTAATCCTTTAATTTTCAATATATCGAGAATACCTGGAGGCGTTTGTTCAACCATTGCCTCTAGGTCAGGGCACGTACCTGATTGAGCTATATCTTGTACAATTTGAACAACCACCTTCCCTACTCCGGGAATAGCGTAAAGGTCGTCCAAATTGCAATTAGCAATTCGTCCTGCATATTTATCCAGGCCGCGTGCTGCGAAACTAAGGTTCTTGCTTTTAAATTCGTTGATGCCGTGCACATCCCACAATTTGACTAAGAGCTCTAAGGCGTCAACAATTTGTTCGTTCTCCATGTTTAAAATAAAGACATTTGTTGGTTTAATCCGGCATACCCCTCATGGTTGAGTAACCATTCCTTCCGCCACAATTCACCCGCATAACCGATCATCGCTCCATTGGAACCAATAACTCGATGACAAGGAACACGTAATAAGACCGGATTTTGTCCATTGGCATATCCTACGGCTTGCGCAGCTTTGGGTTGGCCAATTTTCAATGCAATATCCCGGTAAGTCCAAGCTTCCCCAGCAGGAATTTCCCGTAAAGAATTCCATACTTTCTCTTGGAATTCGGTTCCCAAATGCGGCGCAACAGGACATTTCCAGGTATAATTCTTTTGGGTAAAATAAGCTTGTAAATCGGCAAGAATAAGCTGCTCTAATTCGGGAATATCCGTGTGATTATCTCCCATGAGTTCAACAAAACGAAGGCTTGAGATACCTTGTTGGGTATATTCCACGCGAATCGCGCCAATCGGACTTTCAAAAAAGAGGAAATTCAATAAAATCATGACGCAAATTACAATCAAAAAAGTGTTTTAAATTGTAAAATTTTGGTAATTAACTGAAATTTCCGACTAAGTTTAAAAAAAAGGGAATGCTCGAGGAACATTTGTAAATATTAAATTCTAAATTATTTCAACATCAAGCATTTATCAAAATAACAAGCGTATGAATTTCACTTTTGACCAATACGAGACCGAGGGATTTTATGACGAAATGTTCACCGCTACGGGTGAAGTTCGTCCGGGATATACGCATTTCAAGGAACGCGTCGAGCAATTAAAACAAGTGGAATTCACCCGTAGACAGCAATCCGCTGAGCGCGCCTTAATGGCCATGGGAATCACATTCAATGTATACGCAGAGAATGAAGGAACCGAACGCATCATGCCGGTGGACATTATACCACGAATTGTTGAGGCCAAAGAATGGGAGAAGATTGAAAAAGGGCTCATACAACGTATTACGGCATTGAATCTATTTCTGAATGATATCTATTCAGATCAAAAAATCATTAAAGATGGTATTATTCCAGCCGAGGTGATTGAATCATCTAAAGACTTTCTACGGCCCTGCATAGGAATCAAACCAGCCAAAAATATTTATATCCACATTACAGGTACGGATTTGATTCGAGGCGCTGATGGGGAATACATGATCTTAGAAGATAATCTCCGTTGTCCATCGGGTGTCTCTTACATGATGGAAAACCG
>JBDLUL010000053.1:0-2726 GCA_039805345.1 Bacteroidota bacterium
ACCCTCTAATACTTGAATATTATCTGCACCATAATTTGCCCGATCTTGAGCTGATGTATCTTGTGCTTCTGACATAATGTAATTTAATGTGTGTTAAAACGAGCTTATTAATCGCCCGAAAATAGTATTGATTCTTACCCTTAAAAATATACATTTTAACTGAATAATCCTAATGTTTGAAGTGGCGAATCCCAGTCATGACCATCGCTAAATCATTTGCATCGCAGTAATCGATCGAATCTTGATCTTTAATCGATCCGCCCGGTTGTGTCACTGCCACAATTCCTGCATTTCCAGCGATTTCAACGCAATCTGGGAACGGGAAGAAGGCATCTGAAGCCATCACCGCACCGTTTAAATCAAATCCAAATTCCTTTGCTTTGTCGATTGCCTGCTTCAAGGCATCTACTCGGGAAGTTTGACCGACTCCTGAAGCTAATAATTGACCGTCATTCGCTAAAATGATGGTATTAGATTTCGTATGCTTACAAATCTTTAATGCGAAGGCCAAAGCGCGCTTCTGCTCGTCTGTTGGAACACGTTTCGTCACCGTTTTGAAATCTTCCACGCCCTCCATCACTAAGTCCTTATCTTGCTCTAAAACACCGTTTAATAAGGTCTTGAACATCACTTTCGGGAATTCGACTTGATTACGCTTCAATAAAATGCGGTTTTTCTTTGTCTTTAAGATTTCCAAAGCCTCCTCTGTAAAGTCTGGCGCAATTAAAATCTCACAGAACAACGGGTTAATCGACTCAGCCGCAGCTTTGTCCACCGTATTGTTTGTGGCTAAAACGCCACCAAAAGCCGAAATAGGATCACAAGAAAGCGCCTTATCGTACGCCTCTTTGACGGAAGCTCCAGTCGCTACGCCACATGCATTCATGTGCTTAATGATCACAAAAGCCGTTTCAGCAAACTCGTCTAAAAGAGAAAGACACGCATCCACGTCCACTAAGTTATTGTAAGACAATTCCTTACCGTGAAGTTTGTCAAATAAAGACGCTAAATCTCCGTAGAACTTTCCTTGTTGGTGCGGGTTTTCGCCATAACGCAAGCCATGTGCAGGCAAGGTCGTATAGTTTGCTAAATCCGCTGTTTGACCCGCGAAATAACGCTGAATCGCTCCATCGTAATGAGAGGAAACCTGAAAAGCCTTTCCAGCAAAGCTTCTACGCTCATCTAAAGTCGTCGAAGTAGAACCATGAGCCGCAAAAATCGCAGAAACTTCCGCATATTGCTCGCGAGAAGAAACGATTAATACATCATTAAAATTCTTCGCACCACCACGGATCAAGGAGATACCACCAATGTCAATTTTCTCAATAATATCAGCATCAGATGCTCCAGAAGCAACCGTCTCCTCGAATGGATATAAATCCACCATCACTAAATCCAAGGCTGGAATATCGTATTGTTTAGCAACAGCAACATCCTCCGCTAAGTCACGACGATGTAAAATTCCACCAAAAACCTTCGGATGCAAGGTCTTCACGCGACCACCAAAAATCGAGGGGTAACCCGTTAAATCTTCTACGGCAATCACCGGAATACCTAATTCCTCGATGAAAGACTGCGTCCCTCCTGTGGAATAAAGTGTCACTCCGTTTGTATGAAGTTCTTGAATAATGGGCGCTAAACCGTCCTTGTAATAAACCGAAATTAAGGCTGATTGAATTTTCTTAACTGACATGGGGCTTGATAAAAAATGAAGCCTCAAAGGTACGAAATTCAGCCCGAAAAGCCGTCTATTTTTTAGCCATTTTTTGGTAGCGCAACAAGCCTTCTAAATAATAGTAATCCGCATAGATTAACGGCACATCAATCTCCGAATTCAGTGATTTCGCTCCCACGCAATGCTTGATCAAGAAGTGATTATTTTCTCCCAAAGCCGCGCGGTAAGCTGGCGACGAAAGTGACGCTAACATCTTCACCGCATCCGCGTAATAACGCTTCCCTTTCTCCCCAGAATACGTACTTAATTCTAGCAAAGCAGACGCCGCAATCGCACCTGCCGAAGCATCACGTTCCTCAGTAGGGATATTAGGCGCATAGAAATCCCAATACGGAATTTTGTCAGATGGCATATTAGGGTGATTTAAATAGAAATCGGAGATTTTTTGGGCGAAGTCTAAGTATTTCTTATCCTTCGTGTTGCGGTACATTTCCACGTAACCGTACATTGCCCAGGCGTGTCCACGCGTCCAGGTAGACTCGTCTTGGTAGCCTTGGTGTTGTTTTTTGGCCAAAACCTTACCATCTACATCATAGCAAATCACATGATAACTCGAATAATCCGGTCTAAAATGGTTCTTCATTGTATTATCCGCGTGAATGATCGCGATCTCCTTAAATCGGGGATCTCCTGTCTCCCGAGAAGCCCAGAATAACAATTCCAAGTTCATCATATTGTCAATGATTACTGGATATTTATACCCGCCTTTGAAGCCATTCCACGATTTGATTAAACCTATTTTTGGGTCAAAACGAGTCGCTAAAGATTTGGCAGACTGAATCAACACTTTCTTATACTCCGGATCTTTCGTTAGACGTAAGCCATTCCCGAAAGAATCGTACATCATAAACCCTAAATCATGCGTTCCCGTATTGTATTGCTCCTTCTTCACCGCAGCCGTCCACAAACGCGCAGCTGATTCCCATTTCGGGTCTTTTGTTTTTTCGAATAAGTACCAAAGCCCCCCCGGGAAAAATCCTGAACACCACCA
>JBDLUL010000054.1:0-12166 GCA_039805345.1 Bacteroidota bacterium
GCTGGAATATCCTTCATGATGAATTTGGTGAATTCATCCGTAAAATTTAACATGTAGTCAAAGGTTGCGCCTTCGGGTGCGGTTGCACTAATACGCAATTGCCCACGGTCCTCTAGTGGCGCTAATTCCGATGGGATTGCTCCTGTTTTGAATAAGCCATAAATCACACCGACCAGGCTAATCATAATGACCCAGGCAACCCAACGGATTTTCAAAAAGGATTGCAATGAATTCTCATAAGCACTTGTTAACCAAACGAAAAAGGGTTCTGTAACGTTGTAAAACCAAGGCTTGCGATGTCCACCTTTAAGAAGTTTAGAACTCAACATGGGGGTTAAGGTCAGCGAAACAAAGGCTGAGATAATAACGGATCCTGCCACTACAATTCCAAACTCGCGGAATAATTGTCCGGTGATCCCTTGCAAGAAAATGACGGGTAAAAATACCGCAGCGAGGGTAACAGTCGTCGAAATAACAGCAAAGTAGATTTCTTTTGACCCCGCTAAAGCGGCTTCCCATGGACTTAGCCCCTCCTCGATTTTGGTATATATATTTTCTAGTACCACAATGGCATCATCCACGACAAGGCCGATGGAAAGTACAATGCCCAGCAAGGTTAATACATTGATTGAGAAACCGGCCAAATACATAAAGAAGAACACCCCAATCAAGGAAACGGGAATTGCCGTTAATGGAATGATTGTTGATCGCCAATCGCGCAAGAACAAGAAGATGACAATCGTTACTAATAATATGGCAGTTAAGATTGTTTCCTCAACTTCTTCAATGGATTTTCGAACATATTTTGTGTTATCGAATCCTTCTTTCAGAATAACATCACCAGGAATGGTCGACTGAATTTGAGTTAATTTTTTATGAATTTGATCGACAATTTCAATTTGGTTAGAACCCGGTTGTGGAACCACCGCGATGGAAATCATGGGTACCATGTCGCGCTTAAAGAATGTCTTTTCATTTTCAGGTGCGAGTTCTGCATTTCCTACATCTGAAAATTTAACAGAACGATCCCCTTCCTCCCGGATAATCAAGTTGTTAAAGTCCTCTACAGAGGTCATGCGCCCTTGTGTTCGAACCGTTAATTCCGTGTTATTCCCTTCGATACTTCCAGAAGGTAATTCGATATTTTGTTTCGTCAACGCATTAACGATGTCAGGAGCCGTTAATCGGAAGGATGCCAAACGCTCTGGGTCAATGTGCAAACGCATCGCATATTTCTTCTCGCCCCACATTTGCACGGAACTTACGCCGGGTATGGTTTGAAGTTTTTCCTTCACATTTCGTGTCGCAATTTCATTTAAACTCAACAAATCACGCGTGTTGGAATAGATGTTTAAGTTGTAAATGGGGTTAGAATCTGCATCTGCCTTGGAAACGACCGGCGGGTCCACATCTTTGGGCAACAAGGCCATGGAGCGGGAAACACGGTCACGGACATCATTCGCGGCATCTTCAATATTGACAGCTAAGTCAAATTCGACCGTGATGTTCGAACGGCCATCCCGACTCGAGCTTGAAAGCGTTTTAATGCCGGCGATGCCGTTGATGGATTCCTCGAGCGGCTCTGTTATCTGGGATTCAATAATATCGGCGTTCGCACCGGTATAACTCGTCTGTACAGTAACGACGGGCGGGTCAACCGACGGATATTCTCGAATTCCTAGGTAGGAGTAGCCAATCAAACCAAATACGATAATTGTCACGGACATGACAATAGAAAGTACGGGTCGTTTAATGCTGATGTCTGATAAGGATGCCATAGGTTGAATAGGTTTAGGCCAATTGCGTTTCTGGAATTGGTATTATTTTACTTAGTTGGTGCCAAACGGTTTCCAATGAAATTTCAGCCGACGAACCATCTGGATTATGGTAAATCATCGCGCGACCTTGTTCGTAGGATCCTGAGTAAGGCATGTGGTTTTTAAAGTTTTTATATTCACCGAGCAATAGTAGGCCCGGAATTTCAAAAGCATTTGCAATATGCGCGGGACCAGAATCGATGCCGATAAAAAACTGAGCACCTGAAATGATGTGAGCCATGTCGACAACACTTGTCTTCCCAACCATCGAAATGAATTTCGGATTAGTAAGCGCTAAGCCTTCTGAAGCGCCTACTTCCACTATCGAAATGCCATAGGTTTCTAGCACCTGATTTATAAACGCAATCCAATGTTGATCTTGCCATTCACGGTCGGCGCCATTCGATTTCCGATGTATCACCCAATATTTCGCGGGTAAATCAAACTTCTTTGGATTGACTAAATACAGTTTTGGTTGCTTTGAATCTAAATAGGGGATATCGCACAAATCGTAAATCCCCTTCAAGAGGTTACCGCGTTGGTAATAATTATGCTTATTTAACCCGATTTTTTCTGCCTGCGCATTGAACAACACGTGTTTAAAATATGGGTCAAATCGCAAATCATTCATATGTAAATTATAGAAATGCGAGAATGGGGAAAGCTTGCTTAACCACGTGCTAGCCAAAACCGAATTCTCCATCAATACTTGGTCTATGTGTGGATGATTTTCCAAGAGGCCTTTGTACAAATCTTTTACAATCCATACGATCCGTGCGTTTGGATGTTTTGTCCGTAAGGCGTCGATAATGGGTTCAGCTGCAACAATATCACCTAAGTGTTCGGCTAGTAATATGCCGACAACAGGCTTAGAAATACGATTAAGGCGTATACTCACGTAAAGTTGGGCATAAGAAATACATGCCGAAAACCAATAGCTTAGTTTTCGAAATTTGTATTCCCACAAGGACCGACTCGCATAGATGGACGCCATAAATCCTTTATTCTACAACTTCTTTGATTTCAACTTCACCATCAGGTTTAACCTGGATAACACCATTTGTAATGAGGGTGTCACCGATGGAAAGT
Source organism: Bacteroidota bacterium (assembly GCA_039805345.1). Classification (GTDB taxonomy): domain Bacteria; phylum Bacteroidota; class Bacteroidia; order Cytophagales; family Spirosomataceae; genus Aquirufa. The sequence continues at coordinate 2,907 of JBDLUL010000054.1, forward strand.
CCGGATAAAATCTCAACATTTTTCTCGCCGCGATTACCAAGTTTCACTTTCACAGAAACCGATTTTCCTTGTTTCACGATAAATACTTTGTTGCCAGATGCTTCAGGAATAACAGCTTCTGTCGGGATAAGAATTGCGCTACCTTTCGATTTTAAAATCAAGTTAACTTTAGCAAATGCACCCGGAACTAATTGGTTACCAGGGTTTGGTGCTACAGCGCGGATTTGCAATGTTCGCGTAAGTGGATCAATTTTCGGGTCAATTGCATATACCTTACCCATAAAGGTTTTGTCTTCATTTTCTGTTTGAAATTCAACTGTACTTCCTTTGCGAATTGCCGTCGCATATTTTGCAGGAATGGAGAATTCAATCTTGGCAGGGTTTGTATTCGTTAAGGTTGCGATTTTCGTCGTCGGGGAAATATAACTTCCTAAGCTGACATAACGGAATCCGATGGTTCCCGCGAATGGGGCTTTCACGGTTGTTTTAATGGTCTGTGCTCTCAAATCCTCGATGTCTGCTTCTATGGTATTGACTGAATTTACAGCAATGTCATATTCGCGTTGCGAAATGGCCTCTTTTTGTAATAAGATTTTTTGACGCGCCTCATTGTCTTCTGCAAGCTTTTTATTGAAACCTAATTTGCGCAAACGTGCTTGCAAATCATCGTCATTAATTCGGAAAAGGACAGTCCCTTTCTGAACCACATCGCCTTCCTTGATATTGAGTAGAATGATCCGGCCTGCGATTTCAGAACGAATCTCAACTTCTTCATTCGCCAAAATACTTCCCGTCGAATTCACCATGTCATCCAGGCGCGTTGATTTTACGACGGAAACGACAACAGCTGTTTTTCCACCCCCTTTTCCGCCCGGGCCGCCTTTCTCCTTTTTGGCTTCCTCCTCAGGATTTTTTGAAATAGCTTGTTTGATTTTCGGGTAAAATGCAAGACCAATGACTAAGGCAATGGATGCAAGTGAGACGATTGTTTTGGTTACTTTATTCATAATATTTATTGTCGGTTTAGCAGAAAAATCAAATTACATATTTCCCAAAATTTGGCTGTCCTAAATTATAGGTTTATTGCGCTGTTTTGTTGGTTAACCAGGGTAATATTTGTTCATTTTGAATTTGGTTCATGACAAAGTGGCTCTGGGCATTTCCAATATTTTTGATGCTAGCTAATTTATGCAAGATAAAATTGCGGTATTCATCCATATCTGAAACAACAATCTTTAATAGAAAATCGCTGTGTCCGGAGACGCAATAACATTCTTGAACTTCTATGAGCGACATGACATCGGTTTCAAATTGATTTAAATATTCCGCGGCATGCTCCTTAAGAGAAATATCACAGAAAACGGTTAAGGATTTGCCTAGCTTATTCGGGTTAATTGTGGCTTTGTAGCCGGTAATGACCCCCTCTTTTTCCATGCGTTTAATTCGCTCGTGGACAGGTGTTGCACTTAAGCCAAGTCTTGAGGCCATTTCCTTATTGGACATGAATGCGTCTTCATGTAGAAAGGCTAGAATTTGTTTATCAATATCATCAATTTTGGCCATCGTTTGCTGTGGTTTCAATGATGGATGCGCCTGCTGAAATGATTCCCTTCAGCGTATCTGTGCGCATGTATTGTTCTAAGCTGACTTGGTGCTTGCCTAACCGAGTGAAGTGAAGCCCTTTGAAAATCGTATATTGATGGCTGTACATATCGCCTAATCCGCTTCCTTTCGGTTTTCCTGTCTTTGCGTCATACAGAAATGCCTCCGCAAAAGCACGCTTAATAACTTTGCCTTCTGGATTGATGACTTTAGGGACGAAATACAAATTGTAATACGGGTATTCGATGGACTGCCGTAATGCAATCCGTACATCGTATGTTTTACTTGTATCCGTCACCTGAAAATCAATGATGATTTTGTTTTTTTGTAGCCAACCGTGTTCCGACAAGGAGACGGTTTGGTCAACCAAGGTGTCGTTTTGGCAAGCAAAAGCGAACAAGACCACCATGAAAAGGATAAATCGCTTTACATACATAGCTTATTGAGCTGCAGGGGCCTCAGAAGAACCTCCTTCACGCGGTGGGCGTGGTTTAAATTTCTTCTTAAACTTCTTTTTAAACGGTTTCGGTGTTGCGTTTTCCCCGTCGACACTTGGTGCTAGGCCTTCAGGCTTAGGTCCTTGTTCCGGTCTGGGTTTACGTTCCTGTTGCGGTCTCGGTCCCCGACTTGCATCACCTTCATTTCCGGGTGTTGCGGGTTTTGGTCCGCGATTATCAGGTCGAGGTCCGCGTGGATTATCACGTCCTTCCGGTCTCGGTCCACGGTTTTCTCGTGGTCCACGGTTTTCGAAACGGTCGCGACCTCCTCGGTTATTCCCCGATTTGTTTGCCGGTTTCTTCCCGCCGTATTTCTTGTCCATGCGCTCCAAATCAGAGTTTAATTCTGAAAGTGAGGGCTTTTCAACTACTGGAGCATCTGGGTTTAAATCCGAGAAGGATTCTGGAATAATTCCTTGTTTATTTAACTCAATAATTTCGGCTACTCGGTCACAGCTTACGGGTATCCAAATCGCTTCTTCACCCACTATACCAAACCACATCATGCGTTTGAAAATGTCAGTCTTCTGAAGAATCGCGTCGCCTTTCTTCGTTTTTAATCGACCTTCAATCGTCGGGATGCCCTTTAAGGCATCCATATAAGTTTCTAATTCATAGTTTAAGCAGCATTTTAAACGACCGCATTGGCCACTTAATTTGACTGGGTTAAGCGATAAATTTTGATAGCGGGCTGCAGATGTGGTTACGTTTTTGAAATCCGTCAACCAAGTAGAACAACATAATTCGCGTCCACAAACTCCGATTCCACCCAAACGGCCAGCTTCTTGACGCAAGGAAATTTGTTTCATTTCCACACGCACTTTGAACTCAGTGGCTAATAGTTTGATTAATTCTCGGAAATCGACACGGTCGTCTGACGAGTAATAAAAAACAGCCTTTGTTCCATCTGATTGAAACTCCACATCAGATAATTTCATGTTTAGCTTTAAATCACCAATGATTTGACGCCCACGGTACATGGTCGGCATATCACGTGCAATCATTTGCTCATGCTTTTCGAGATCCTTGTCCGTTGCAATACGAACGATGGACTTTAAATTGTCATCATCCTTGATGCTCTTTTTTAATAATTGCAAGCGAACTAATTCGCCTTGAAGGGAGACTACGCCTAGGTGAATACCTGTGCTCGATTCAATCATCACAGCATCACCTGTGTGCAGTTCAAGTTTGTTTGAGTTGCGGAAGTATTCTTTACGTCCACCTTTGAATTTGATCTCAACGACGTGGAAACGTTGGAATTGAGGCACATCCAAGTCGGAAAGCCAATCAAAAACATTCATTTTGTTGCAGCCACCTGAGCCACAACCTCCGTTGCTTTGACATCCTGCGACTTCGCCCGTTACGCTTTTGGATCCACAAGATCCTGTTGAACACGATTTACATGCCATAATATATGCTTGATTGGCAAATTATCCTTTATACCGGAGAACGTCTAAGCCAATATCTCTTCTAAAATTTTTACCTTCAAACTGGATAGCAAGCGCCGCCTTTTGAGACTTTTGAATTGCTTTTTCCAGGGTATTTGAAGTTCCTGTTAATGCGATCACTCGACCGCCACTTGTTACCAGTTGACCTGCTTCTTCACGCGTTCCTGCATGGAAAATGTGCGCTTCAGTCACTTGATCTAAACCGGTAATGACATCCCCTTTTCGGTAATCTTCCGGATAACCACCTGCAACAACCATGGTTGTCACAGCATATTGTTCAGAGATTTCAATTTTTTCTTTGTCCAATGTGCCTTTGGCAGCCGCAAGAAGCAAAGATAAGAAATCTGATTCGATTCTAGGTAATACAACTTCCGTTTCAGGGTCTCCCATACGGGCATTATATTCAATGACATAAGGTTCTCCCTCATGGTTCATTAACCCGATGAAGATAAATCCTTGGTATTTAATTCCATCCGCTTTTAATCCAGCTAAAGTAGGCTTAATGACCTTGTTGTCCACATGTTCCATAAAGGATGCTGTCGCGAAGGGTACAGGAGAAACGGCACCCATACCACCGGTATTTAGTCCTTCATCATTGTCGCCAATACGTTTATAATCCTTTGCTTCCGGTAGAACAACATAGTTTTCGCCATCTGTCAAAACGAAAACAGATAGTTCTATGCCGCGTAAAAATTGTTCAATCACAACCTTGTCTGACGCCGCACCAAATTTTGAGTCCAAAAGCATTTCACGTAATGATGCCTTTGCCTCCTCTAATGTTAATGCGATAATCACACCTTTTCCAGCGGCTAAGCCATCGGCCTTCAAGACAATCGGCAAGGATTGCGATTCTAGGTACGCTAATCCAGCATCAATGCTCTCCTTCGTGAAGGTTTGCGATGCCGCGGTCGGAACGCCATGGCGATGCATGAAGTTTTTTGAGAAATCTTTACTCCCTTCCAATTGTGCTCCTTCGGCTCCAGGACCTACGATGCCCACATGCTTTAAATCGTCTTGTGACTCGATATAATCCCGAACGCCTTTTACCAAGGGTTCTTCGGGTCCTACAACGACTAAATCAATTTGATGTTCCCGAATTGCTTGTGTAATTCCGACTAAATCAGCTACTCCGATGGCTAAATTGGTACCTATACGCGCTGTTCCAGGGTTACCTGGTGCAATAAATAAATTACTTAGTTGTGGGCTTTGAGCTATTTTCCATGCAAAAGCATGTTCACGACCCCCAGACCCGATAATTAATACATTCATCTGTTTTATTAATTGGCTAATTCACTCAAAAACTTAATGCGCATTAAACGCAACTCCTCTTCACTTACATCCTCAATGTTACATTCATCTAAGGCTTGTGCAATGTTGTCGGTATCTGCCGACATGAAATAATCAAAGATTTCTTCTTGCTTATCTGGTTCGATTACTTGGTTAATAAAGTAATCTAAATTCAATTTAGTTCCCGAATAACAGATGGTTTCGATTTCCTCGATCAACTCGGTCATCGATAATTCTTTCTGCTCTGCAATTAAGTCTAAATCGATTTTACGATCCACTTGCTGGATAATGTAAATCTTGATTTTAGATTTGTTGACTGTTGATTTAACGACGACCTCCTTCGCTGTTTCAATCTCATTTTCTTCTACATATCGAATAATCGCATCCAAGAATTGCTTCCCAAATTTGACTACTTTTCCCATCCCCACGCCATTGATCTGCGCCATTTCTTCTTGCGTTGTCGGGTAGGTCGTTGCCATTTCTTCCAACGATGGATCCTGGAAAATGACATAAGGAGGAAGGTTTTTTTCCTTGGCTACCTTTTTGCGTAGGTTTTTTAAAATTTCAAATAATGCATCATCGTAGGCCTTTGCGCCTATTGCTGCATTTTCTTCATCATTTTCTGCTGTGATGGCTTCCTGTTCGTAATCGTGGTCGCGAGAGAAGGTCAACGGATGGGAGTCTTTTAAAAAAGCCTCACCTTTTTCACTCAAATGTAAAACACCGTAATTTTCGATGTCTTTTGTCAATAAATCATAAATTAGGACTTGCTTGATGAAAGATATCCAAGGCGATTTTTCGTCCTCTGGATTTACTTCTTTCTTCTTTTTACGCAGCTTCTGCTTTTTAGGCGCTTGCTCTTCGCCATCTGTGTCCTCATCATCCTCGTCTTCATCCTCATCATCCTCTGAAATTGCCCAGGAAACGGTTTTCCCTTTGCCGAATACGGCTAGCTTTTCATGTTCATAACTTTGCGTGTATTGGTTGGTTTTACCTTCCAAAACATCTGCAATATGCTCTGCATCGAATTTTTCACCCGTTTGTTTGATGGCTTCTAGTACCAAAGAAACCTCTTGCTCGGCTTTGTAAGTAGCTGTTGGATGCATACAATTGTCGCAAAAGCCACAGTTTTCTGCCATGTGTTCGCCAAAATAGCTTAATAATTGCTTTCTGCGGCACACGCCCAAATTTGCATAATAGACCATTTCGCTCAATAAAATCTTTGCATTTTCCTTCTCAGAAACGGCCTTATCTTTATTGAACTTGTCTAATTTTAAAATATCATCGTAGGTATAGAACAAGATGCAAGTTCCATCCAAGCCATCGCGGCCGGCACGTCCTGTTTCTTGATAATAGCCTTCTAGGGATTTGGGTGCATCATAGTGAATAACAAAACGAACGTCCGGTTTGTCAATGCCCATCCCAAATGCAATGGTTGCAACCATCACCTCAACCTCCTCATTCAAAAAGGCCTCTTGGTTCGACATGCGTATTTGGGGATCGAGTCCTGCATGGTAGGGAAGGGCTTTGATACCATTTACCCCCAAAAGCTCCGAAACTTCTTCTACGCGTTTTCTACTCAAGCAATAAATGATCCCCGCTTTGCCTGTGTGGCTTTTAATGTAGCGAATCAATTGCTTGTCAATATCTTTCTTTGAACGGATCTCGTAATACAAGTTCTTCCGATTGAAGGAAGATTTGAAAACGGTCGCGTCCTCTAAGTTTAATGTCTTTTGAATATCCTGCTGCACTTTGGGTGTCGCAGTCGCTGTTAATGCGATGATCGGCAATTTGGCATCAATCGATTCGATGATGTTGCGGATTTTACGGTATTCTGGACGGAAATCATGTCCCCACTCAGAGATACAGTGTGCCTCATCGATGGCCACAAACGATATATTCGCCTGCTGTAAGAAATTAAGATTCTCTTGTTTATTCAGTGATTCTGGAGCGATGTAGAGAAGTTTAACGCTACCGTTAATCACCTCGGCTTTGACGCGATTAATTTCCGCACGACTCAACGAGGAGTTCAAAAACTGCGCATTGATGCCAAAAGCAAGCATTTGGTCAACCTGATTCTTCATTAACGCAATTAATGGCGAAATGACAATGGCGGTTCCAGGCATCACAATCGCGGGTAATTGATAACAAAGCGATTTGCCGGCACCGGTCGGCATTAATACGAAACTATTACGGCCATCAATCGTATTCCGAATGATTGCTTCTTGCTCACCCCTGAACTGGCTAAAGCCAAAGGTTTTTTTGAGCTGTTCCTTCAATACCTCACTAGAAATGGAAGTCGGCATAATTTTTATCGTGGCGTAAGTGTTTCAGTTATTGCATAAGAATTGGTTATCTTTGTCGGTCCCCAAAATCTTACTAACATTGAAATTAAGCAAAAATATCCAAAGCACAGCAAAAAAAGTTTTAAGCCAAGAAGCTGAGGCTATTCTTCGTGTAAGCGATGGAATTGATTCCGAATTCGAAGCTTGTGTTGAACATTTGTTGGCAAGCAAAGGTCGCATCGTCTTTACCGGAATTGGGAAGTCGGCCATTATCGCCCAAAAGATTGTGGCGACAATGAACTCGACAGGAACCCCCGCCTTGTTTATGCACGCAGCGGATGCGATTCACGGGGATTTGGGGATGATCCAAGCCGGAGATTCGGTTATCTGTATTTCAAAATCAGGTGATACGCCTGAAATAAAGGTTTTGGTGCCTTTGATTAAGCGCACAGGTGTTTCATTGATTGCAATGGTGTCGAATAAACAGTCGTATTTAGGCCAGCAAGCGGATTTTATCTTGCACGCATTAGCAGATGAAGAAGCGGATTTGATGAATTTAGCACCTACTACATCAACCACGGTTGCTTTAGCACTTGGCGATGCATTAGCGGTTTGCTTGTTGGAGTGCAAAGGTTTTACAGCGCAAGATTTTGCTAAATACCACCCTGGTGGAGCCTTAGGAAAACGCATGTATTTGAAGGTTAGTGATATTTACCCCCAACACGATTTTCCAGTGATCACACCCGCGGCAAGTATTCAAGAAGCCATTCACGAAATCAGTTCGAAGCGTTTAGGTGCCACGGCGATTGTAGGTGAAAATAATCAACTTGTTGGTATTATTACCGATGGAGATGTTCGTCGTATGTTAGAGCAGCATTCGAATTGGTCAGAAATTCAATTGGGCGACATGATGAATCGAACGCCCAAAACGATTGAGGCAGATGCTTTTGCCACGGAGGCTTTGGCCATCATGCAATCCCTGAATATCACACAATTGGTTGTGACGGAAAATAAAAAGGCCGTGGGATTTGTACATCTCCACGACCTATTAAAAGAGGGTATCGTTTAAATTTAGCGCATGCGGTTCGACGACTGCACTAACATCTCGTCTTTACGAACCAAACGATTTGCAATCATATTGGCTAATAATGCTACCACCATGGCATAGAATCCGTAGCCATATTTGCCTTGTGCCTCCGGTTCGAATGTTGGCATCGCTTCTTTGAAGATCACCCAGAAGGCATAGCCCATCGCGCCAGCGAGCAACAACGAGTTAATTAATCCAAGCATCATTTGACGAATTCGATTTTTGAAAGAGAAAATCGTTATCAGTGTGACGATGGTCGATAAGGTCAATAATATTGTGATGGCAATGGCGCTTGAGGAGGTAGTTTTGCCTGCTGCTGATAGTGTCCATTCGTTGAAAAATAATTCAGCTCTTTGTCCAGCTTGGCCTACTTTAGCCCAAATGCTCCAACCTAATGTGACAAGGCAATTGGCAATAATGACAAGCGATAAGAAGATTGTTTGTGGTCTTTGAATCATGATTGTTAAATTTTCATGCGAAATTAAGCATTTTCTTGAAAAAGCTTGGCGGCAATTTTTGCAGAACTCAAGCAAAGTGGAATTCCACCCCCCGGATGAACACTTCCTCCAATCCAATACATGTTTTTAATCGCAGTACGGTGATTGGGGTGTCGCAAGAACGCGGCAAATTTATTATTGGAAGAGTTGCCGTACAACGCGCCTCCGGCCGATGAAGTTCGGGATTCAATGCGCCGCGGGTCTAAATAATCTTCTATAACGATGTGGTCTTCCAAATTAATTCCCAGTACTCGATTGATTTTTTGGATGACATTTGTTCTGCATGCTTGTATCAGAGCATCCCAATCTTGGCCTGAATTTGCCGGGGCGTTGATCAACACAAACCAGTTTTCACATCCTGTTGGAGCATCCTCTTTTGCCACTTTACTTGAAATATGAACGTAAACAGTAGGGTCATCAAACAATGATTCTTGTTCAAAGATGGCTTTAAATTCGGCTTGGTAATCTTTGGAAAAAAAGATGTTATGGACGCCTAATTCTTCAAATACGCGGTTGATTCCCCAATAAAAAATGATACCCGAACTGGATTTGGGTTG
>JBDLUL010000055.1:0-21489 GCA_039805345.1 Bacteroidota bacterium
ACTTCTTTGGCCTCTGCCACGTCGTGTACGCGTAAAATATTGGCACCCTGTTGGAGCGCAATCGTATGCAACACCGTCGTCCCATTCAAGGATTCCGCAGCCGTAATTCCCAAGGTTTTGTAAATCATCGACTTCCGAGAAACACCCAGTAAAATGGGTGCTCCTAAGGTTTTGAAGGCTGACAAATGAGCCAATAACGCGTAATTATGTTCCATCGATTTAGAGAATCCTAAACCAGGATCAATAATGACATCTTTTGCACCTAATGCGCGCAATTGTTGGAGTTTGTGAGCCAAGTCCGACCACACATCTGAAACAACCTCTTGGTATTCGGGAACTTCATGTACTTGATTGAAGGCTCCCCGACTGTGCGATAAAATATAAGGAACTTGATTTTGGGCAACCCACTCGAAAATTCCTGTATCCATTTGACCTGCACCAATATCATTAAAAATATTTGCACCAACGGCGATCGCAGCTTGCGCTACAGCTAAGCGATAGGTATCAATTGAAATGATCAGGGTAGGAAATTGCTGACGCAACAAGGCAATTACCGGAACGACACGTGAAATTTCTTCCTCCACAGATACTGGAGCAGCTCCGGGACGTGTGGAATGTCCTCCGATGTCGACAATTTCTGCGCCTAATGCAATCATTCCAGCCACGCGTTCTAAGCAAATGGAAACATCCAAGGCCCGACTACCCGCATAAAAAGAATCTGGCGTTGTGTTTAAAATACCCATGATAAGCGGCTTATCAAGGCTTAGTATTCGACCCTGCACGCGAATTGTTTGAAATGATGGAAAAAGAGCGTTCAAATCAACGAAATTTAGGATAATTTAAATATTTTTGTAGGCTATAATTAAAAATACAGACCCGTATGAATAAGGACTCCGCGCCTTCCCAAACTGAAATCGAATATCGCCAAGTAATTTCATACTGCAAAGCCTTGTTTGATAAAAAAAACAAAGATTACGGTACCTCTTGGAGAATTTTACGATTACCTAGTTTGACTGACCAAATCTTCATCAAAGCACAACGCATCCGAAGCATTCAAGACAAAGGAGCGCAACGCATCGAAGATGGAATCGAAGGAGAATTCATCGGAATCATCAATTATTGCATCATCGCCTTGATTCAAAAATCACTTGAATCCTCCGATCAAATGGAATTTAGCCCAGAAGAATTAAGTGGATTTTACGACCTACAGGTCGAAACGACCCTTGAACTATTGAGAAATAAAAACCACGATTACGGCGAAGCTTGGCGGGATATGCGCATCAGCAGCATGACGGACCTCATCCTCATGAAAATTTTCCGCACCAAACAAATTGAAAACAATCAAGGTGTAACGCTCGTTTCTGAGGGTGTGGAGGCCAATTACCAAGATATGCTTAATTATGCTGTCTTTTGTTTGATTAAATTCAAAGAGGAGAAGCAAATGCAAATGGCCCAACAGCAATAATTCGAATGAAGCAATACCGCAACATAGCCACGTTTGTTTTGGTCGGGATATTTTTATTCTCGGGCCTCATCAAACTCAATGATCCCATTGGAACGCAATTGAAACTCGAAGAATACTTCGAGGTGTTTTCTGTCGACTTCCCTTGGATGGCTGGTTTCTGGAAATTACTTATTCCACAAGCACTTCTTTTTTCAATCGGATTAAGTAGCGCTGAAATTGTTTTAGCTATTGCATTAGCACTGAATTACAAAACAAAAAAAACGCTCTACAGCTTTGTAGGAATTTTGATTTTCTTCAGCTTTCTGACGTTCTATTCGGCATATTTCAATAAAGTCACCGACTGTGGCTGTTTCGGTGAGGCAATCAAATTAACTCCTTGGACATCCTTTGGCAAAGACATTTTCTTGCTAGCACTTACCTTAAGTTTATTCTTAACTGACAAAGCCAGACAAAGCCGCGCGACGGGAAAATGGGTCATCGTATCTGCCGTACTAAGTGTAGGTCTAGGCACCTATTGCTATTTCTATTTACCACTTCAAGATGGATTACCTTATGCTGTAGGCGAACACATTCCATCGAATATGAAGAACCGGGAAGATTTAAAATTCAATTACACCTATAAAATAGATGGCAAGGAGGTTGAATTAACGGAAATGCCTACAGATCCGAAGGCTGAATTTGTATCCATGCAGGCGATCAATGAAAAAGAAGCAAGGCCATTAATTACTGACTATCGCTTATGGATTGATGACGACACGACGGATTATACCCAAAAAATATTTACTGGTGATCATTTGCTGGTCATTGTACCCAATGTACACCATGCGCGATTAGCGGCCTTTGAAACCATTAGTCAATTGGCGAAAACAGTTAAGATTCCTGTCTGGTTGGTGAGTGCCTCATCCGATGTAGATGTGAACGCATTACGCCATGAGTACCAATTAGCATTTCCAGCCCTCTCGGCAGACACGAAAGTACTAAAAACCATCATTCGTTCAAGTCCTGGACTTTGGCTTATTAGCCAAGGAACCGTCAAAGGAAAATGGTCGGCATACCACCTACCCGACGCGGATGAAATTCAACAACATATAAAACAATAAGTGCAAGAATGAAGAATATCTATTTAGTTGGAATGCCCTCATCAGGAAAGAGTACATTAGGGAAAGAATTAGCAAGAAATTTGGGGTATAGCTTTACAGATATGGATAAATTGATCGAAACACGTGAACAAAAAACGGTTTCGGAGATTTTTTCCAATTACGGAGAAGCACATTTTCGCGAACTAGAAAAGAAGACATTGCGTGGTTTCCAACCGAATCAATCGATGGTGATCGCAACGGGTGGAGGCATTCCATGTTTTAACGATAACATGGATTTCATCAAAGAAAATGGAGTTAGTGTCTTCCTAAATGTTGATGTGAACGATTTGGCCAAACGACTTTACAAAGCGCAAGGAAACAACCGTCCTTTGTTAGATAAAAGCCAAAGCGAAGAAGTAGTGATTGCCTCCATCAAAAAAACGTTTGAAGAGCGCTTATCTTTTTACCAACAAGCCGACATCCAGGTTGATGGTGAAATCACGGTAAGCCAATTATTGTGGCTATTAGACCAATACCTGCCGGTTTAAAAGAATATTCCACCTCCTATGGTGAACTGCGTATTTGTTAATGTCAATGCGGCTGATGCATAATCGGCCGCATTTTTTAATGCATAAGGAGTATAAGCATCTTTGCCGGTACGTTGAACGACAGCGAAGTCAACATAATATGCCGAACTCCGATAACCTAAGCCACCGGAAACCTGCATTTGATTTCGATCGATGGAATCATAGGTACTTGAAAATCCACTACCATAGATTGCTGCGCCACCACGAAGCGTCCACGCACTCGAAACACGAAACTCGGCACCCACTTTCATGTTAAGCACAGTTTGATAATTTTTCGAAATCTGGTTGTTGTATTTATCTTTGAACTGTTGGTTTGCGTAAGGTCCTAATTCTGCAGAGGCAACTGACATCCCAGCATAATTAAGCATTTCGACATCAGCACTTAGTAAACCTCTTTTACCAAAGAAATAGGCCATTCCACCTGAAATCCGAAAAGGTGTTACCAGTTGGTAAGTAAACTCATTGGGCGTCAATTTAACTGGCTTTACATTCGTAATATACCCTCCGGTGACAGGAATCTCCGAAATTTGCGGAGACATCGAACCAGTCAGTTGTTCCTTAACATTATCATAATAAGTTGGCGATTGTACATTTAACGCCACGCGTAAATTAGGCTTCAACTTATAAATAACACCCAATGAAGCGGAAATTCCCGACCCTGTCGTAATTAATTGTTCCTCATAGGTAAAACCCTCCACATAATTATTCCCGGCAAAACGCTCTTCCCATAATTGAGATTGTGACGTGTTCAACTTCGTAAAATGGAGGCCAAGACCTACATATAATTGCTCTTGATAGGCTGCGCCGTAACTAATATCCCATTGTGAAACCGAACCCGAATTGACAGCATAGCCAAATTGCTGCGTGGGTAAATTTGGCAAATATCGTTCAAATGGTGCTCCTCCTGTTTTTGCATTTGGATTAATTAAATAGGCTTGATATGCTGCTGCTTCTGGACTATCCGCCGTATTGTAGTTAGGGTCAAATTCATCATCTAAACTTGCTCCTGTAGCACCCTTATCCCCTGCTTTCTGTATTAAATGATCCAAATAAGAACTCCGATTATTCGTTCCTTCCATATTCAAGGGCTGCGTTAGAATAACCTGACGTGAATAACCAATCCCGAAGGCTCCTCTCCAGGAAGAACTAGATAAATAATCACCTGAAATAACGATGCCAAAATTAGGCATGTGAAATAGACTATTGGTACCGCTTGTCGATTGGCTTAAATAATCTGCTTTCGTTGAGGAGGAATTCACTGCAAAATTTAAGCCAATTTCAGAACGAGTATAAAAACCTAAACCAGCGGCATTTCCTGCAATCGAACTTAAATCGGCTCCTAATACAGATTGACTTCCACCTAATCCTTGCATACGGGCAGAACCCGTCACATAAGAAGTCGAAAATTGTTTTGCCAACATCGGGTAGGTATAAACCTGCGCATGAGCAATATCGCTTACCAAAATAAGCAAGAAGATCTGAAATATACGTTTCATAAAATTATCTTGGACCACGTGAAGAACCACCATTTGAACCACTACCACTTGTAGAACTTCCTCCACCACTATTATAAGAACCTCCCGAATAATTTGATGAAGGAGAACTGTAGGATTCCGTTCTATTTTGACCATAATTCTGCTGCGGAGCAGCAGGTCTGTATTCTACATTTGAATTTCTTCGAGGAGCTGCTTGAACTGGAGCATTTGAATTACCCACGGATGATGAGTTCACACGGGGTTGATTTGTGCCTTGCGTATTATACGTATTGTTACCTCCACGTGGCGTATTTGAATAGTTCTCTCCACCATAACGATTCGAAGCTCCTCCATCACGCGGCCCACGATTGTAACGTGGAGCAGGCTCTTGTTGAGAGTTTCCTACATTGGATTGATAAAAATTACCCCCATAATAATTTTGACCAAAGCCATGGTAATAATTATAAGCAGGCCCATAACCAAACATCATTCCAGGTCCTACATACCCATAGAATGGATCGTAATATCCATAAGGACTCGAAAATCCAAATGAATTATAGGCAGAATAACCCATTCCTCCATAATAGCCAAAATTTGTCCCCATGGCAAATCCAGAATAAAATGGATCATTGAGACGCCAAGCTTGCAAAGGTGAATACCAACGATTGGAAAAACCCATTCCAAAATTGATGTATGGATTTGAATACCAATTATTCCAAGGATTTGAAGTAAACAATCCCTGATTAAATCCTGTATTATAACCCTTTTGGTATAATGCCCGCGAATTTAAATAATTCACGTCCTCTTCCTCTTGAATGACGGTTGCTTCCTCTTCTTGTATGACTTGCGCATCGTCCTCAAAATTCAAATAAGATGCTTTTTTTTGTTTGGCTACAACCGTCGCAGGTTTTTGATAACTATCGTATAGATCATCCGAAACAAAGGAGCTTTGCGAAACCGAACATGCGTTCAAGCCCGCAATCATGGCAATCAATACCGAGGCAATCCCTATATTTTTCATAAATTCATTGGATTAGAATCTGTGATTCATTTGAATTTTTAAGTTCATGGTTTAATTCGTAAATTCAACCTTTGAAGCAACAAAAAAGTTTCAATTCAATAACATACAAATTAACGAAATAAAAACCCACCTAGTACGATTCCCTAAAAATATATGAGTAAATCCTTACCGTCACGTGCCGACAACTATTCTGAATGGTATAATGAGTTAGTCAAAAGAGCTGATTTAGCTGAAAATTCGGCAGTGAGAGGCTGTATGATTATCAAACCCTATGGTTATTCCATTTGGGAAAAAATGCAACGTGCATTGGATGACATGTTCAAGGAAACAGGCCATACAAATGCCTATTTCCCTTTATTTATTCCAAAATCATTTCTTTCAAAAGAGGCTTCACACGTTGAAGGTTTTGCCAAAGAATGTGCGGTTGTAACACATTACAGACTCAAAAATGACCCGAATGGTGGGGGTGTTATTGTTGACCCGGATGCCAAATTAGAAGAAGAATTAATTGTTCGACCAACCTCTGAGACGGTTATTTGGTCAACGTATAAAAACTGGATTCAATCGTACCGCGATTTACCTTTATTGATCAATCAATGGGCCAACGTGGTTCGTTGGGAAATGCGTACACGCCTTTTCCTACGCACCGCCGAATTCCTATGGCAAGAAGGCCACACAGCACATGCGACGAAAAAGGAGGCAATCGAGGAAACGGAGCAAATGCTAGAAGTATATGCAGATTTCGCTGAGAACTTCATGGCAATGCCAGTCGTAAAGGGTATCAAAACGGCAAATGAGCGTTTTGCAGGTGCCGATGAAACCTATTGCATTGAAGCTTTGATGCAGGATGGCAAAGCATTGCAAGCAGGAACTTCCCACTTTTTAGGGCAAAATTTTGCCAAAGCATTTGACGTCAAATTCTTAAGCAAGGAAAACCAATTGGATTATGTTTGGGGCACTTCTTGGGGTGTTTCTACGCGTTTGATGGGAGCCTTAATCATGGCGCACTCGGATGACCAAGGCTTGGTTTTGCCTCCAAAATTAGCCCCTATCCAGGTGGTTATCGTCCCTATTTACAAGGGAGAAGATCAATTAAATGCAATTATTGAGAAAGTGAATCCTTTGGTAAAATCACTTCGCAAAAGCGGTGTTTCTGTGAAATTTGACACATCAGAAAATCAAAGCCCTGGATTTAAATTTGCGGAATATGAATTGAAAGGAGTTCCTGTTCGCTTGGCGATTGGAAATCGTGACATGGAAAATGGCACAATCGAATTAGCCCGACGTGATACGCGCGAAAAAACAAGCATGACTTTCGAAGGAATTGAGCAGGTTGTATTAGATACGCTGGAAGACATTCAAACGAAAATCTATGCAAAGGCGTTAGCTTTCCGGACAGAGAAAACGCATGTCGTGAATACTTGGGACGAATTCAATACCAAATTGGAAGAAGGCGGATTCATCTCAGCACACTGGGATGGCAGCTCGGAAACAGAAGAGAAAATCAAAGAGTTAACCAAAGCTACAATTCGTTGTATTCCTTTAGATTCCAAAGAAGAGGCAGGGAAGTGTATTTTGACTGGTAATCCGTCGAATAAGCGCGTTTTGTTTGCGAGAGCATACTAGACCCACAAGATATAAATAACCCCAGGCTTAAGCCTGGGGTTATCAAATACCTTATTTCACTAAGCGATCTAACACCTCCAGCACCCGATCTATCTCCTCCTTCGAATTATTCTTTGAAAACGAGAAACGAATCGCAGCTCCCGTTGCCGTCGGATTCAATGCCGAAAGCACATGTGATCCCACCGATGTTCCGCTCGAACAAGCACTTCCTCCGGATGCCGAAATCTTCTCGATGTCCAATTGGAACAAGAGCATATCACCATCCGCCACACTAGGGAAGCGCACATTTAATACCGTGTAAAGACTATTATCTACTTCGCCCGACCGGCCATTAAACTGAATACCCGGAAAACGCTGCTGTAAACCTTCAATAAAATACGATTTAATGGATTTGATATGACCCATGTGTTCATCCATCAGCTCGTAAGCCACGTTAAGCGCTTTGGCCAAACCAACCATGCCGTACACATTTTCCGTTCCTCCTCGTTGGTTACGCTCCTGAGCACCCCCATGCATCAACGGGTGAAACTTAGCCCCTGCACGTGCATACAAAAATCCGATTCCTTTCGGACCATGAAACTTATGCGCCGCTCCGACCAAAAAATCGACTGGCAATGTTTGTACGTCATGCGCAAAATGACCCATGGTTTGAACTGTATCCGAATGAAAAGTAGCTCCGTATTGGTGGCATAATGTACCCACCGCATGCAAATCCAACAGATTCCCAATTTCATTGTTACCATGCATCAACGATACAAGCGCATTCGAATTTTCGGCCAATAATCTTTCTAAATGTCCTAAATCAATGTCACCTTCCGCATTGATTTGAACCAAATGTACCTTGACCATCCCTAATTTCTCCCATGCCTCCGCCGTATGTAATACCGCATGATGCTCCAAAGGTGAGGTGATGATGGTTTTCACGCCACCATGCAAAACGGCCGATTGAATCACGGTATTATCCGCCTCTGTACCTCCAGATGTAAAGAAGATCTCTGCTGGTGATGCATTCAATAACGTGGCAACAGCTTTACGCGCTTTCTCAACGATCACTTTGGCCTGACGGCCATGCGAGTGAATCGACGAAGGATTCGCAGTAAATTGCTCAAATAAGGGCTGCATTTCCTGCCAAACGGCCGGATCCACCGGGGTGGTTGCTGCATTATCGAGGTAAATAGGTGTTTTTGTTGATGATGTCATGTTGTACTTATTTGCTTGCAATCGCTTCGATCACTTGCATGATTTGTTGGGCCAAGCCACTCGCTTCTGCCTCCGTTGGAGCTTCCGAATAAATTCGAATAATGGGCTCCGTATTCGATTTACGTAAATGTACCCAGCGATCAGCGAAATCAATTTTCACCCCATCAATGGTATTTACGCGTTCATCTTTAAATTGTTCAGCGACAGTCGCTAAGATTAAATCAACATTTAAATCCGCCGATAATTCAATCTTATTTTTCGACATGATGTACGAAGGATATTCCGCCCGCAAGGCGCTCACCGACTTATTTTTATAGGCCAAATGCGTTAAAAACAATCCGATACCGACCAGCGCATCCCGACCGTAATGTGACTCAGGGAAAATAACGCCGCCATTACCCTCGCCACCAATGATCGCATTTTCAGCTTTCATTTTCGTTACAACATTCACCTCGCCTACTGCTGCGGCAAAATAAGTTCCACCATGTTGATTTGTTACATCAGCAAGCGCTCTTGTTGAGGATAGATTTGAAACGGTATTTCCTTTTTCTTTGGCCAAAATATAATCAGCTACAGCAACCAATGTATATTCCTCCCCAAAAGGTGTACCATCTTCTGAGATGAAGCACAGTCGGTCCACATCCGGATCCACGACAATTCCTAAATCGTATTTCCCTGTTTTCATTTCCGCAATCATGGCGGTCAGATTCTCTGGCAGAGGTTCTGGATTATGCCCAAAGTGACCATTGGGTTCACCAAAAATCACATCCACATGTTGAACACCTAAGGCATTCAATAATTGGGGAACAACAATCCCACCCGTTGAATTAACAGCATCAACCAGAACTTTAAAATTTTTCGTCTGAATAGCTGCTTTATCAACCCAACGCAAACCCAATACGTGATCGATATGCTGTTGTAAAAAGCTTGCATCTTCGGTAATCTTGCCTAATTCCGTTACCTCAACAAAATTAAAATCGAGGTTTTCTGCTAATGAAAGTAAAGCCTTTCCGTCCTCGTCGGAGATAAATTCCCCTTCCGAATTCAAAAGCTTTAAGGCATTCCATTGGGCAGGATTATGGCTTGCCGTGATGATAATTCCCCCAGCAGATTTCGTCCAGGGCACAGCTAACTCAACAGTAGGCGTCGTAGAAAGACCGATATCCAATACATTCCAACCAAGACCAATTAAGGTATTGGCAACCAAAGAGGATACCATAGAACCGGAAATCCGTGCATCGCGACCTAATACGATTTGATTCGAGGTAGGATTAGTACTTTTCAACCAACTGCCGTAAGCGGCAGCGAAAGTCACCACATCGATTGGACTTAGTCCATCACCTGGTTTTCCACCGATGGTCCCACGAATACCTGAAATAGATTTAATTAATGCCAAAATGGATAATTTTAGGGTAAATAGAAGAATAAAATTAAGGAGAAATTATCAGTTTCTCAAGTCAAATTTACATCTGAAAGACCTAGCTTTGGCAAACCTCCAAGGATTGCCAAAGCTTAAGGGGGGGCATCCCCTCCTATTTGCCTCCACACATTTTTTTTGTACATTTCCGCAATTAAACCTATCAACATGAATTCCCAGCGATTAGAAGCCTTACTGGCTAAAATCAGCACATTACGCATCGCGGTCATCGGTGACTTCGCCTTGGATTTCTATTTCGATTTCAACGCCAACACAACCGATTTTTCCATTGAAACAGGAAAACAAGTTCAACATGCTGCGAAGGCTAAAACCTATTTAGGTGGTGCGGGCAATGTTGCAAAAAATTTAGCAAGTTTAGGTGTTCAAGTTGACGCTTACGGGCTGCGCGGAGACGATGTTTTCGGCCGAGAAATGGAATTCCTCGCACAAACGTTGCAGATCAATACGCAGCAATTAAAACCGAAACAAGAACTAGATACCCCCACGTATAGCAAACCGATGCAAGCTGGCATTGAACAAAACCGTTTAGATTTCGGAACTCAAAATCATTTTTTCCAACAATTTACACCGGAGATCATTCATGAATTGGCTATTCATGCTTCAAGTTATGATTGGATTGTTATCAACGAACAGTTTCAAATTCCATTGCTGAATCAGGCTACTCTTGAATATCTGCAAAAGTTTATTGGCCAACATTCCATTGCCGACTTACGCAGTTTAGGGGCTCATGCAACACAAACCTTACTTAAGGTAAATCAAGCCGAATTAAAAACAATCATCGGCGACCTCACCGACTTAGAAGAAACGATCAAAAATTGGGTGAGTTCGCGCCGAATGCCGGTGCTGGTTACGCTCGGCGAAAAAGGCATGATCTATGCCTCTTTGGAAGAATTCCACTGGGAAAAATCACTTCCGCTACATGGAACCATTGATACCGTAGGTGCTGGAGATATGGTCGTAGCAGCCTTTAGCGCGGCAATGGCCGCAGAAGCAAGCATTCAAGAAGCTTGCCAATTCGCTAGCTTAGCTGTCCATGTTAGCATTCACAAAATAGGTGAAACGGGCAGCGCAAATCCACAAGAAATAATCGACGCATACCATGCAACAAGAAATTAAAGATTATACAGAAAACGAGTTGCTTCCTTTTTGGACCCAACGAACCATAGATCCGATAAATGGAGGATTCATCACCCATTTTGACGAATACGGAGTTGATACAGGTGAGGACGAAAAATCACTCATCGCACAAACACGTTCTATTTTTACTTATTCGCAAGCTTACCGACATGGTTTTGGTGGACCCATCATGCTCGAGATGGCAAAAAACGGAGTAAAATTCCTCCTAGAAAAGATGTGGGATAAAGAGCATGGCGGTTTCTACTGGATGACGGATCGAGCGGGCAATCCAACAAATAAACAAAAGATAGGCTACGGACATAGTTTCGTGATATATAGTTTAAGTGAATATTTCTTAGCCTCGGGTGACCCCAAAGGATTGGAATATGCGGAAAAGGTATTCGACCTTTTACAAAAGCATGCGGTAGATACAAATTACGGAGGATACTGGGAATTTTTCGCGGAGGATTGGACCTTGATGGGACCTGGCTCACCCGGGGGAGATCGCAAAACCTTGGATGTGCACATGCACCTCATGGAAGCTTTTACCACATTATATGAAGCGAGTGGAAAGTCCTTGCATCGTCGAAAACTTGAAGAAGTCATTGAAATTCTCATTCATAAAATCATGCATCCGGAGACAGGAACGGGCATTCCGCAATTTTGGGCGGATTGGTCGGTGGCTCCACAAATCAAATTCGATGTCGTTTGGGGCTGGGATCGCTTTGCAGATGGGGGGCAGAAAGCCTCCTCGACCGACAACACTTCCTATGGTCATAACGCAGAATTCGGTTGGCTCCTCATGCATGCCATTAAAATAGGCGGATTTGACCTCGAAAAATATCGGACAAATTTAGAAAAGGCTTTTTATCACGCTTTAAACCATGGCATCGACTGGGAATACGGTGGCGTTTATGTAGAAGGATCTCATACCGGAGAAGCAACGGATTATGAAAAGGAATTTTGGCAACAAGCTGAAATGTTAATTGGTATGCTTGACGCCTACCAATTAACACAAGATGCGCGTTTTTTAGAAGCTCATAAACAGGTTCATCACTTTGTGTTCGATAAGATGATCAATCGAAATACGGGTGAATGGTGGCCCTTAATGACGCGTGAAGGAGAACCTATCTGGCGGCACATGGCACATAATTGGAAAATCAATTACCATAATGTTCGTACGATGATTCTCTCCTATGAGAAGCTAGGCGAAATCAGCAAATGAAAAAGCTATACCTCTTACTCCTGTTAAGTTTACCTGCTTGGGCTCAAAATGCTACGCCTTCTGATTTATTGATTCGGTATTTTTCAAACCATAATCAGCGCATTGAAATCAAAGGCGATACGCTTTGGGTGTATTGGTATGAGGCGGCAAATGAAAATAATTTATCTGAATTTAGAGACACGAGTGCAATTGATTTGAAACAAATCGCAGCGGTGAAAATTATCAAAGGAAGAAATGCAGCAGGAAAAAGAGGCATGGGCATTCAAATTTATCCGATGAAAGATCCACTAGACAAAACCATTAATAAAGCCAATCAAATCGATGCTCAGCAATTAAGGCAAACAAATACGGCATCGCTTGCACAAAAACTACAGGGACAAGTTGCCGGTGTGCAGATAGGTAATGATAATTCGCCCGGTGGAGGGGCAATGGTGCGCATTCATGGGATTGGTTCAATCAATGCCAATGGCCCATTATATGTGATTGATGGGGTACCCTTGCAAGGAAATATAAATACAATTAATCCCAATGATGTCTCGCGTGTGCAGGTATTAAAAGATCCTTCGCAAACAGCTTTATATGGAGTTAGAGGAGCCAACGGGGTAATTATTATCAGCACAATAAAAGGACAAGATAATCCTGTTGAGACGCCAGGTGTGACTTTATTGCCACTAACAATTTGGAGCTGGGGAGCATTGAGCAAAGAAATGCATCATGAGCGCGCTGAAAATAAGATAAAGGATTGGTTGGAGGGAAAACAAAAAAGCTCATCATTACGATGAGCTTTTTCTGTGTTGACCTACCAGGATTCGAACCTAGAAAACCAGAACCAAAAACTGGTGTGTTACCATTACACCATAGGTCAATACCAATTGTGTTGCAAAAGTAAGGCCTTGCTCCCAAAAAATCAAACATCGCCTAAAAAAAAAACGAATTATTTATTGGCCACGAAACCTAACTCCTCATTATCAACGTATTAAACTAACTCCATAGAAGCCACAATCGCCTCCCCGTTAATCTTCTTCACCAATCCTTGTAATACTTTTCCTGGTCCACATTCAATGAATTCTGTCGTGCCCATGGCTACCATGGTTTCCACCGACTGCGTCCAACGAACCGCTCCTGTCAATTGAGCAATGAGATTTGCCTTAATTTCAGCTGGATCTTGGGATGCTTTGGCATTGACATTCTGAACAATCGGGCAAATTGGTTTTAATACCTCCGTTGCCTCAATCGCAGCCGCTAATTCTACACGTGCAGGCTCCATGAATGGGGAGTGAAATGCTCCGCCTACCGGCAGGGTTAATACACGCTTAGCACCTGCCTCTTTCAATTGAATACCTACTGCTTCGATTCCTTCTACGGATCCTGAAATCACGACTTGACCCGGGCAATTATAATTTGCTGCCACAACAGATGGACCGTAGGCAGCACAAATTTCTTCAATGGTTGCGTCGGGTAATCCCAATACGGCAGCCATGGTACTCGGCTGAATTTCGCATGCCTTTTGCATCGCTAAAGCACGCTTATAAACTAACTGTAAGCCATCTTGCCAAGCAAGACCACCTGCAGCGACCAAAGCAGAAAATTCTCCTAATGAATGACCTGCCACAACAGCAGGAGCAAAATCTTTTCCCAATTTCGCCACGAGCACAGAATGCAAATAAATAGCAGGTTGGGTCACACGCGTTTGTTTCAACTCCTCATCAGTGCCCTCAAACATAATTTGAGCGAGCGAAAAGCCCAAAATTGCATCCGCCTCATCGACAATGGATTTAGCCGCAGCGTAATTTTCATAAAGATCCTTCGCCATTCCTGGAAATTGAGAACCCTGACCCGGGAAAACATATGCTTTCATTTGTTATTTTTTTTATAATTTTGACTTTAATTCGAGAGACAAATATAATCAAAGTGGTTTGACATCCCATTTTGAAACCCATTTATACAAATGAATAAATTCATTCAGCTTTTTTTCATTACGATTCCATGCTTCATTTTTCTACTGGCATGTGAGACACAAAACATCGTACCAGAAGCCGCTGACACCGGAACAAAAGTTACTTTCGACATCGCAAACTGCCGGAAGTTTGTTCAAAGAAACAACAACAATGAAGGGGAAATATTCATTACGGGCAGCACAAATGCTTCTTTTACCGCCGCTAAAATCAAATTTAAAAACTTCTTAGGCGGCCAAGAAACGGGGTGGCTTCCTTTAACAAATGACGGGGGAAACAAATTCAGCGGAAGCTTTGTCTTAAAAGGTGGTGGATACTATCCGCAAGTGATTATTGAAAACGCTAATCAAGTTATCGAAGATACTTTGATGCTTTGGAACTTCAAGGTAGGCGAAGCATTCGCTGTCGTTGGACATTCCCTCGCTGAAGGTCAAGACCCTTACAACATTGATAATTACGACAAACAATGGTGTGAAGTAATTACGTGGGAATCTGGAAGAAATGCCTTTTGGGGAAGATTAGGAGATATTTTAAAAACGCGCTTGAATGTACCCATCCGAATTTACAACACGGGAATTGGGGGGTCTACCTCATTACAGTGGGGAAACTCTGCCGTAGGACTTCCCTTTGAAAGCCCCATTTTTGACTGGAAACTGCGATACCCCTATCAATTTTTTGAAAATAGAATCTTAACGGATTTTCCAAAATCGGGTCTTCGTGGCATATTAGTTATGCATGGAGAAAACGATATTAACCTTACGCAAGATGAAATTGTAGAAGGCACTAAACTCTACATGAAAAAAACGCGTGATTTATTAAACATGCCAGACCTTACATTTTTCGTCGCTAAATGTAACCGCGGATCCGAAAATGAAAAAGAAGTCAAAGTGCGTGCTGCTCAAAAAAGAATTTTAGCCGAAATACCAAATACCATCGTAGGTGCGGACTTAGAATCCCTCACAGAACCTACGTTTCGACATGATGGAACCCATTTTAATTTTAAAGGAATTGAATTTGCCGCCAATAAATGGGGCGAGGCGTTATTGGATTCCTATTTCACATCCGTAAAACCACTGCTAAGAACCAAGTAGCCAGTCCGGAACGAAAAATAATAAACCACTATTGCGTTATTTCGCATGCCTGCGATTTACGATTTCGCGCTACCCAATCATACCCGCGATCCAACCAAACTTCAGGTAATAAAAAAAGTAAGCGAAAAGGCTGAGCAAACCAGCGTGCCGTCCGCATCACCTCAGCGATGGCTTGAGATTTAATATACAATTTCCCCTGTGAAATTACCTTGATACTATCTACTGTCCAATAAGCTTCAGATGACCATGTATTGAATACCTCTTGCGAAACAGCTGACAAAGGAATAATTTCCAAGCCTGGCCGACATATTTTTTGTAAAAGCTTAGATGCCCATTGACAAAAGGAACAGTCTCCATCGATAATTACCAACATCCTATTTAACTAGCTCAAGCCAGCCTTTTAATTGTTTCTTTGCTATTGTGGCATCAACTACATCAAACTCGACATCCACGGTATAGAAATAGGTTCCTGAGGCCATGGCTTGTCCGCTCATCGACCGACCATTCCATCCAAAACCTGCAATTGGACCTTGGTATTCATAAATTAAAGCCCCATATCGATCCACGATTTTGGCATTGACTTGTTTAACAAATCGAGGGCAATACATCGCTTGAAAAACATCATTTTTCCCATCACCGTTGGGACTAAATAAATTAGGTAGATCAAAAGATGGGCAATTGTCTACACAAACAACATTACTCTTTGGACTTTCAACACCTAAAGAATTAACCGCTACAACATAATAACAGGCGATATGTGATGTTAAATTCTTGTCAATAAATGCCAATGTTTCGGTTTCGCCCAATTTGACGAAGGGCCCAGCTGCCAGCTTTGCTCCATACACCCGATATTTTTCAATGTTGGGATCACACGTACCCGAAACAACAGGCTTCCAAACCAATAAATTAACGACTGAAATAGATTCACAATTCGAGGTTTGAACACCACAGTCGGGCACCGTTACAGCCAAAATAGGTGCGCAAGGAGGATTCAAAACAGCTAAAGGTTTCACACAAATCTTCTGCGATGCATTTTCGATGCGCATAGCAGGCAATCCTTCCCCGAATCTACCTACCGTTTGTACGTAATAACAATAGGTTGAATCCGCCGACAAAGACACATCCAATTTCCCATCGCTTGGGATAAAATCAGTTCCGATATCCGTAAATTGATAACTACCAGGCCCAGCCACAGAAACATCAGATATCTGATTGAATTTACCCGACCCTTTGAACGTTTCCCGGTACACCCGGTGTACCTGAAAATCATTCGACCAAGGAACAAATGCTGTCCAGGCTAATTTCACCGACTTCACCGCTGTCTGCGCTTGCAAACGAACCGAACTCGCCGGGGTAGGACTATCTAATAATTTCATCACGCCGTTGGCCGTATAATAAAAATCGACTTGATACCGGTAAGCCTTATCCGTTGTGTTCAACCCTTTATCTACGAAAAGTGTATCAGTTGTTACCCCTACCTCTGCAAATTGCAATCCGGTTTGTCCCTCACCACGTTTCAACCGATATTGATAAGGTCCTTTAAAAACAGATGTATCCAACTTCAATGGCTTTGTCCAACGAACTTGAATTTCACCTGCTATTGTATCTGTTTTCAACACGCTCACTTGTGTCATTAGCGGAGCCGAAGAAGGAATAAAAGCACAAACAGATTCCGACATAGGGCTATAGTTGACAAGCCCTTTTGAATTCTGAAACTCCACAACAAGCACATAGGAATAGTTCGTATTTTTCAATAATCCTTCTCCCCCATTTTTATCTGTGAATGTAGTTACATCGATTCCGACTTCTCCAATTTTAACAAAACCAGTCGCGCTCATACCTGTAGAACACGTGGAATTAACGACAGGACTACAAGCTCCTGTCCGACGATAAATAATTGTTTTAGCACCCGATAAGGCACAAGTAAATTCACTCCAAGTTAATACCGCATTGCTAGCTTGCAAAGTAACCTTTAAGCCTTTGGGGGCTGGAGCAATTACCTGAATCTTCCAAAGTTTAGAATCCACTAATTTTAAGCCATTACCAACTGAAAACGGCGGATTATCTTCCACCTTGAAAAGTACATCATAGGTTTCCTTACGAATATGTTGGCAAGCAGTTTGCCAACGAAACGTTGCCTTAGCCGGAGAATTTTGTTTAGCAATCGAAGCAAAGGTAGCATAAGGTTGTTTCACGGCATAAACGGTATCCATGGCATACACATTACCAAAACTGTAAATCGTCAATGGGTCGAGGCGTCCTGTCTTCGATGGAACATCAATGGCCGTAATACTCTCATTAATCAAAGCACCTGCTTGCACACAAACATCAGGGGGAACAGTCAATTTAGGAGCCTTATTATCTACGTCTTTCACCTCAATCTGCATATCACGTACAGTCTCTGAAATCTTCACACCATTACGCCATTCTTCTATGATGAATGCACAATTATACAATCCCAATTCTTGTGGAGCATCCCAAATCAAATCACCTGTTAACGAATTAATCGTAAAATTAGAAGGAAGTAAAGAGACCTCATTCGGCTGTCTAAAATTGGGAGCCGTAATTCCGCGACTGCTGGGATTGCATGTTTCGGAATCGCCCGTACGCGAAACGGACAATCGATACGCTAAACTATCGCCTTCCGCATCCACCGCGTTGGGATTATGAATAAACGCTTGGCCAACCACCGCCGTTAGATCTACGGCAGGATTTAGCAACAAGGGCGTTGAATTTTGTCCTAATCCAGAGTTTATCGAAAATATGGTTTCGACATAGAATGGAACTTCCACTGAGCGGGTCATATTACGAACACCATCATTCCTATTCGGGATAGCTACAGAAACCTTGTAAAATAAAGCGGGAGCAGGATAGGTATATTCGACTTTATATAAGTTTTTGAGTGTACCATTTCCGATATCCACCGGAGTTCCACAACAACGTTTGGCTTTAATAATTGCAGAACCATCTCCAAAACAAAAATTCACTTCCACTTGATCTTGATTCGCACGATTATTCTCTGTGTAAGTAGTTAAGGTGAATTCATAGGTCAACGTTTTATCAGAAATACGTCTTACCGTAATCTCTCCTCCCTTTAAGTGCGTCGCGAATGCTGCACTTACCGAAAAAACAAGCATGAAGATGATTAAAATATATTTCCGCATAAAACAATCGAGTAGGTTAGCAAGTTACTAAGGCAAAATTAAAATCGTAAAAAAAAGCATTTTTTTAAGTGATTAATTTGATTGACAAGCGATTGGATTGTAGTTTTGAAGGCTAAAATTCAGTAGCACAGTTGACTTGATTCACTCACACTGAATATTTTTACCTAAATCTAATAACCTAATTTATGGCTTGGCTAGCAAAATCTCTTAATTCATCCCTTGGAAAAAAGCTCCTCATGGCAATTACAGGCCTATTTTTGATTAGCTTCCTTTTAATTCACTGCGGTTTGAATGCAACCATCTTCTTAAACGATGGCGGTGTTGCGTTCAACGAAGGTGCTGAATTCATGGCACACAACCCAATCATCCGTACGATGGAAATCGTTTTGTTTGGGGGTTTATTGTTGCACATTTTCGACGGTCTTCGCTTATGGTTAGACAACAAAAAGAAACGCCCAGTCGCTTATGCGGTTGTGGATGGCGCTGCTAATAGCAAATGGTACTCGCGTTCGATGGGATTATTGGGAACATTATTATTGTTGTTCTTAATCATCCACTTGAAGCATTTTTGGTATTTCTCACGTTTGACAAACGATTTAACAGAGACACACACGTTGTATAACGAAATGCAAGTAGTATTTCAAAGCCCAATCGTCGTAGCGATTTATGTGTTAGGCTGTATTTCATTAGGATACCACTTATTACATGGTTTCCAAAGTGCTTTCCAAACCATTGGTTGGAATCACCCAAAATACACACCAACCATCAAGGCCATCGGTGCGATTTACTCGATTATTATTGCAGCTGCTTTTGCGGCAATGCCAATCGCCTTCCATTTTAATTTGATTCAATAATTCCTCAGCCGATACGATTATGACAAAATTAGACGCTAAAATTCCAGAAGGTTCGCTGGCCGAAAAATGGACCAAGTACCAATCAAGCGTACCTTTAGTAAATCCTGCAAACAAACGTTCTTTGGAAATTGTGATTGTAGGTTCAGGTTTGGCTGGAGCATCCGCTGCAGCATCGTTAGCTGAATTAGGATATAAAGTAAAAGTATTTTGTTTCCAAGATTCTCCACGTCGTGCGCACTCCATTGCGGCACAAGGAGGTATCAACGCAGCAAAGAACTACCAAAACGACGGTGACTCGATTTACCGTTTATTCTACGATACGATTAAAGGAGGTGACTACCGTGCGCGTGAAGCGAACGTTCACCGTCTTGCTGAAGTATCTGGAAATATCATTGACCAATGTGTTGCGCAAGGGGTTCCTTTCGCACGTGAATACGGCGGATTGCTTTCGAACCGTTCATTCGGTGGTACACAAGTACAACGTACGTTTTACGCGGCGGGACAAACTGGCCAACAATTATTATTGGGTGCTTATTCTGCTTTGCAACGTCAAGTGGGAATGGGTAATGTGAAAATGTACACACGCCATGAAATGCTAGATGTCGTAACGATCGACGGTAAAGCACGTGGTATTATTGCACGTGATTCAGTTACAGGGGCATTGGAGCGTCATTTTGGACATGCGGTATTGTTGTGCACAGGAGGATACGGAAACGTATTTTACTTGTCGACAAACGCGATGGGATCAAACGTAACAGCGGCTTGGAAAGCAAACAAAAAAGGAGCTTACTTCGCTAATCCATGTTATACGCAGATTCACCCAACATGTATTCCTGTTTCAGGTGATCATCAATCGAAATTAACGTTGATGTCAGAATCACTTCGTAATGACGGTCGTATTTGGGTTCCTAAAAAGGAAAATGATAACCGCAAAGCGAATGAAATTCCAGAAGACGAAAGAGATTATTACTTAGAGCGTCGTTATCCTGCGTTCGGTAACTTAGTACCTCGTGACATTGCGTCACGTGCGGCTAAAGAGCGTTGCGATGCAGGATTTGGGGTAGGAGCCTCTAAAATGGCTGTTTACTTAGATTATGCTGCTGCTATCATCCGTTACGGAAAAGGAGAAGCGAATAAAAATAACATGCACAATCCATCAGATGAAGAGATTCAGGCGATGGGTAAAGCGGTCGTAAAAGAGAAATACGGCAACTTGTTTGACATGTATAAGCAAATTACGGGAGAAGACCCTTACGAGGTACCCATGCGTATTTATCCAGCAGTTCACTATACAATGGGTGGTCTTTGGGTCGATTACAACTTAATGACTACGATTCCAGGATTGTATGCATTAGGCGAAGCAAACTTCTCCGATCATGGTGCAAACCGTTTAGGAGCTTCAGCCTTGATGCAAGGCTTGGCAGATGGTTACTTCGTAATTCCATACACAATTGGTAATTACTTAGCATCTGAAATTCGCACTCCGTCGATGTCGACGGATTCTGAAGATTTCGTAGCTGCGGAAAAAGCTGTACGCGATCGCTTAGAAACCTTGATGAACATTAAAGGTTCAAAACCCGTTGACTATTTCCACAAGCGTTTAGGTAAAATCATGTGGGATGAATGTGGTATGGCGCGTAGTGCAGAAGGCTTAAAAGCTTCCATCAAAGAAATCCAAGCATTACAGAAAGAATTCTGGTCAGATGTGAAGATTCCAGGTGAAATCGATAACCTAAATCCAGAATTAGAGAAAGCAGGCCGCGTGGCAGACTTTTTAGAGTTAGGAGAATTGATGTGTATCGATGCATTGGACAGAAACGAAAGCTGCGGGGGTCACTTCCGTACAGAATACCAAACAGAAGATGGCGAGGCGCTTCGTGATGACGAGAACTACGCTTATGTAGCTGCATGGGAAAATAAAGGAGATGGAAAATTCGAACTACACAAGGAAGAATTGAAATACGAAAACATCAAAATTGCTCAAAGATCTTATAAATAATTCGATACAATGGAAGGACATTTAAACCTGACACTCAAAATTTGGAGACAAAAAAATGCTAACGTAGCTGGTAAATTCGAAACGTACCAGGTAAGTGGCATCTCCACAGATATGTCATTTTTGGAAATGATTGACGTGTTAAACAACCGTTTGATCGAAGAAGGAGATGATCCCGTAGCATTTGACCACGATTG
>JBDLUL010000056.1:0-5367 GCA_039805345.1 Bacteroidota bacterium
AAATGCTACAATTCATTAAAAACTTATTAGGCTTTGGACCTTCAGTCGATATTCAAGCGCTCATTAAAAATGGTGCAAAGATTGTTGACGTTCGAACACCCGCTGAATTCAAAGACGGCCATGTGAATGGATCGATTAATTTACCCTTGCAAACTTTGGGCAGCCAAATGAACAAATTGAAGAAAGATGAGGTTATTATTACGTGTTGCCGTTCTGGAAGCAGAAGTGGTATGGCTCGCCGCCAATTACAAGCTGCGGGATTTACGCAGGTGTACAATGGAGGACCTTGGAATTCAATTAAGAAATAAGAGTGAAGAGTGAAGAGTGAAGAATTATTTGGTTATCCTTCGTACTTTATAATTCTTAGGCTATTAAATAAACTGAACACTGACAACTGAACACTGACAACTGAACACTGACAACTGAACACTGACAACTGAAAACCTATGAGCAAATTCGCAGAATTATTGAAATCACCTGAACCGGTGTTGGTCGACTTCTCGGCCGAGTGGTGTGGTCCATGTAAGCAATTAAAACCCATCTTGGAACAAGTAAAATCGAAAGTGGGAGCAAATGCTAAAATCATTAAAATAGATGTAGATAAAAACAGAGCGTTGGCTGAAAAATTCCAAATCCGGTCTGTGCCCACCTTAATCCTATTCAAAGATGGAAAATCTGTTTGGCGCCAATCGGGTGTTATTCAGGCGAGTACGTTGGAAGGAATAATTAAACAGCATTCCAGTCGCTAGTCGGCAGACACAAGTTGTCAGTCGCAAGTCCCCATCATTTACAACTTTTCTTACTCAACATAATTTAACCAGATGAAAAAAATATTCTTTTCTCTCTTAATCGCATCATCGCTAATCGCTTGTTCAAAACAAGAGGGATTACAAAATTTGGCTGCCACAGAATTTCAAACTGAATTAAAATCAGCCGAACCTGGCCAAATTCTGGATGTTCGCACGAGCGATGAATATGCCAATGGACATATCGAAGGCGCCGTATTAGCCGATATATCAAGCAATTTATTCCAAGAAGCTGCTGGAAAATTAGATAAATCGAAAACAGTTTATGTCTATTGCCTATCAGGAGGTCGATCCAGCGCAGCAGCAACACAGCTTCAAGAAATGGGATTCACATCAATCGTGAACTTATCCGGCGGAATGCTTGCATGGCAATCGGCAAACCTGCCTACAAGCACAAGCAAGGGTGTTTCTGCTCCTGCAGCGGGCATGAAATTAGCCGACTTTGACAAACTTCTACAAGGTAAAAAATTAGTCATTGTCGACTATAATGCGACTTGGTGTGGACCTTGTAAACAATTAAGTCCTGTATTAGAGGCATGGATTAAAGCTCAAAATGGTCAAGTTGAATTAATCAAAATTGACGTAGATGCCAACCAAGAACTAGCTAAAGCTAAACAAATTGAATCCATCCCCTATTTAGAATTCTACAAAGACGGAAAATTAGCCGATAAACAAATCGGCATGGGAGAAGCAAAGGCTATGACCCAAAAGTGGAAGCAAATATTAATGTAAGAGGTAAGAGGTAAGAACTAAGAGGTAAGAACTAAGAGGTAAGAACTTAGAACTAAAAGTTAAGAAATAGTTATTTACAGGCATTTTATAATAAATCCTTAAAGGACTCGGTATTAAACTCTTAACTCTTAGTTCTTACCTCTTTTAGTTGCACCTCATCCGCATCTTAATAATTCCTGCGGACATCATCGTCAAGGCCGCAATCGATGCAATACTTACCCAGATTGGGAAATAAATAATCAATATCCCCGTCATTAAAGCTCCTACCGCATATCCTAGGTCACGCCACAACCGAAATACACCTAAACTTTGTGCCCGATCCAAGGGATGTGTATTTTGCGCCACCGCAGCCATGAAGGTGGGGTAAACCATTGCAGTACCCAAACCTAAAAGCACGGCTAGACTCGCAAAATGCCAAAATTCTTGGGCTATGATCAATCCAAAGAGCGCAAGGCCCTGAAAGAGCATACCATAAATCAATAAATCTTTTTGGCAAATCAAATCAGACAATTTCCCTGCTCCCAATTGGGCCAGCCCCCACACCATGGGGTATAAAGCAACAATGATTCCGATTTCAGCTAATGGAAAGCCTTTGGCCAATAATAATATAGGGAATAGCCCCCAAATCATTCCATCGTTCAAGTTATTTACTAAACCCGCTTGTGTGACCGATCCCAGATTAGGATGGCGATAAGTCGTGTCCCAAAAAATGGATGACAATCGAGGCACCGTGCTCTGAACAGCCGCAGCGGAAACGTGCCCCTGCGTATCCTGTACAAAAAAGACCGACAAGCATAATCCTATACTAACAAAAGCAATCCCTAAATAAAATGGATATGGTCGAATTCCATAATGCTGTGCAATCCAAGCTGTTAAAAAGGCAACTAATCCTACAGAAAGATAACCGGCAAATTCATTGATTCCCATCGCCAAACCGCGATTTCGATCACCCACCAAGTCAATCTTCATGGTCACCGTACTCGACCATGCTAAACCTTGATTAATACCCAACAAAATATTGGCTGCAATAATCCAATTCCACGTGGGCGCCCACATCAGGATAAAGGGTATGGGGATGGCGATAAACCAACCAAGAATCAATAAATTTTTCCGACCGATTTTATTGGCAAAATGTCCGGCATAATAATTTGCGAACGATTTCGTAATTCCAAAAACGACAATGAAAGAAAACATGACAGCATGCGACTCCATGCCAAAGGATTGCGATGCCAAACTAGGCAAAATGGATCGTTCCAATCCAATCATCCCACCAACTAAAGCATTGATAAGCACCAACAAACTAAATTGCTTCCAATTTTCGCGTAAACCTAATTGCGTTTTCATACCCAACATTTATACCTGCAAAGGAGTCTAAATGCAAAGCAATTCTACTTATCAAATGTTAAATTAATCTCTTTTGGCGCGAATGCGACTCAAACTAACCTGGGTGATTCCAAGGTAAGAAGCAATGAATTTCAAAGGTGCCATACGTAATACTTCAGGTTGATCTTGTGCCAAAAGTCGATACCGTTCTTCCGCCGTATGAAATTGCAAATTCTCAATGCGTTGAATTGTTTGAACATAGGCTCGCTCAAACAAGCGCATAAACAAACGCTCAATATCTCGATGTCCGTCATATAAAGCGAACAAGTCCTTGGTGGAAATTGACCAAACCTCTGCATCCGCTAATACCTGAATGGCTTTTTTGCTTGGCAATCCACCAAAAAGACTTTCAGCCCGTGCAATTAAACAAAACGGCTCATAAAACCCCTCTGTCACATCATTCCCCTCATGAAAATAATTGATGCGTGCTAGGCCCGACTTCAAAAAATAGAGCGTTTTACACGTTTGCCCTATTTGTTGTAAGTGATGTCCTTTTTTAATATACTGCGTTTGAATGAGAGAAATCAATGCTTCCTCTGACGATGTTGATAAACTTGAAATCTGCTTTAAATAAGTAATCAACGCTTGAGCCATAGATCATCAGTAAATTTAATGTGTGGCGATCACTCGCGCCAAACGCTATTATTTATCCTTCTCAAACCCTAAGGACACCGAATTCACACAATAACGTAATCCTGTTGCCGTAGGACCATCATCAAAAACATGACCCAAATGACCACCGCATTTAGCACAGGTGATCTCAACCCGGCGCATACCCAATGTCAAATCCGCCGTTTCCTTAATGACACCAGCTTTAATTTCTTTGTCGAACGAAGGCCAACCGCAATGCGAGTCGAATTTGGAATCCGACTTAAACAAGCGTGTTCCGCAGCCCTTACAAGTATAATAACCCTGATCAACATGCATTAAAAACTTGCCCGTATAGGGGCGCTCCGTACCTTTTTGACGCAAAATGTAAAATTCTTCCTCACTCAGTTTTGCCTTCCATTCCGCTTCAGAAGTTGGTAGTTGATCCATCGGTTTTGTTGATTTAGGTGCTTGACTACATGCTTGAAACGCAAGTGCCATGACAAACAAGAAATAAGAAAATGATTTCATAAGATTTCGTTTCAGATTAAACGAAAAATCGGTGCAATTGTTTTACTCAATCAAATCACCAAGAAACATTAAATAAGGCGTCTCTGCAGGCGCATCAATGTCCTTGTAGCGATGATAATTACCCAAAATTAGATTTTGAATCGTTTTCTTTAAACGCTTCCAACGCGCTTCGGGTAAGTTGGCCCGACGATCCCAATAATCAATTCGAGTATCCAAAGGTTCAAATCGTTGGTTTGGGAATTTGGCAGAAACAGCTTTGCGAAGCTCAACTAAGAATTCCAATTTCTTCCGATAAGGCCCTACCTTATCCTCATGCGGGCGTTGAATCCGCTCCCATAGGGATGGTGGCGTACCTTGGTTTCCCTTTACCCCTACTTGCTGCTCAGAATGCAAACGGTATTGCACATAGGTAGCAGGAATAAAATCAATCTTATTTTCGAGGGCAGCGGACAAGCCTATCCAAGCATCATGTAAAAAATAACTCGGAAGATTCGTTGGGAAAGGCGTAACGCGATCCAAAAAGCGCTTTCGAACCCCCATGGTGCAGCCCGTAACTCGGTTACCGTCCAACAAAATATCGACCGATTTCCCCATTTTCCAATCCCGCTGTTGCTCTTCCCGAAAACGGAACGTAGACCACAAGCGTTTGCCTGAAATTTGGCCAAACTCATCCACTAAAACGGCATCCGTAAACACGACTTCCGCATCCTCATGGTGATTAAAATAGGTTGCAATACGTTCAATTTTCTGTGGATCCCAAAAATCATCTTGATCAGCTGGAAAAATATAATCTCCCGTACAAAGCGTTAATGCCTTTTGAAAATTTTGATACGTACCCAAACGGGTAGGATTTTGATGTATCTGCAAGGGTAAACGATCCTTGAATTGCTCAAGAATCAACATGGTACGGTCCGAAGAACCTTCATCGCACACAATCACCTCATCGGGCGGTAAGGTTTGATCAACCAAACTGCTCAACTGGGTTCGGAGAAACTTCTCTCCGTTCAAGGTACAAAGTGCAACAGATATCTTCAAAACTTATCCATTAATGGGCTTCCAACCAATTCATTCCAACCCCAATGCCCGTCTCAATCTTCACGCCTAAATCCAAGGCCTGACACATAATTTCATCAATGTGCGTACGAAGGTAATCAATTTCTGAAACATGCGCATCAAAAACCAATTCATCATGTACGGTCAAAATCATCCGAGATTTCAAGTTTTCCCGTTCAATAAACGCTTGAATCTGAATCATGGCTACTTTGATCATGTCAGCCGCGGAACCTTGAATCGGTGCATTGATCGCATTGCGTTCCGCAAAACTCCG
>JBDLUL010000057.1:0-3597 GCA_039805345.1 Bacteroidota bacterium
GGGCGAGTTTCTGAGAAATAGAATAAATCTTGGTAATCGTGGAACCAGTTATCTGGAATAATGGCTATGGAACCATCCGGAAGATGGAATTCCTTCTTTTTCTGTAAAATCAATTGGCGAATTTTTAGGAAAGGAATTTGGAATGTACCAAATGAGATCACCGCCTGCACATCAAACCAATCCAATTTTTCGCCAATGCGAATCTTAATTTCTGGCTTTCCTAGGAAATACCGCGGTGCAGATCCATCACCTTTAAACTGCACAGCAAATGCTCCTTGATCTAAATCCTGCTTGTGCGCCGTTAGCCATTGAACCGCGTCGGAACGTGAAATCGTGGCGCGGCCATCAGCTTCCATGGGCAAACCCATCGACTTTAAGGCTTGAAAAGCACGCTTCTCCTTCGTTAGCGAACGCATAATTTTTTGGAAAGCATAACTATCCCCTTTCTTTTCGAAAAGGACATTTGCCTCCGCAGAAAGTCCGTCCCAAGGGAAGCGGTTATTGCCGTATTGAAAGGACAAGACAAATTGCCATTTATCGGCAGCTTCCAATGCTTTTTTGGATGAAACCTTTTCGTCTTCATCTAGCTTTGGGGTAATTGGACCGTAGGACAATAAATATTGGCAATTTTTCTCCGTGTTCGTGATTTCAAATCCCTTGGCATGCACAGGATAACGTGCCACCATGGCTTTAACGAACTTTCGGAAGTAATCTTCTTCCATGTTGCGTGGAATGACTACGAATTTTTTATTCAAAAAGGCACGCAATTTCTTCCCCTCTAACTGAGGTTTGAAATGATAAAGTTTCTGATTCAACAACATCCACGCGGGTTCATCACAAAGAATGAGTGCGTCCTTGTATTGAAATTCAAGCTTATTGCCTTTGTATTTTAGGGTTGGAAAGTAATGCGTATTTTCCTCGTTCCGCATGAAATGGAAAAGAACCTCGACCGCTTCGGCTTGAATCTCGACAGACTGACGCATCGGATTTCCATCATTTCCCATGATGAAAAGCGTCTTATCTGGACAAATCAATTCGAAAATCTGAGCACGACGTTTTTCGACCACCGCATGAACGGCTTCCTGAATCTCCTTCTCCCCTTTTTCTGCATCAAAGGTTTTCAAGAAGAACTCCTCCATCGTTTTACGCTTGGATGTATTAAACTTTTCAAAAATCGCGGCAGGCTTCATCCCCTCAACCAATTTTACGGCTGCCTCATCTCGCTCATCCAAGCCATGTGCAAACTCATGAAAATTGCGTGTTGTTAATGTTTGATACTCCCAAGTCAATTGCCCTTTGTCATTCAATTGAACAACAAAAACCTCGAACAAATAACCGAGGCATTCGTGAGACAATAAGGAATAAACAACCTGAAAAGGTTTGCTTGGAGAGATCTTCATGTAGCTAATAACAACTCGATTTCGCGAGTTCTATGAGTAAAACCTTCAAAAATAAGGTTTTTTCACGAATTAACACCTAAAAAGAAGAAAATAAACGATTAGTTCTTACGAAGTCGGAGACAAGCCCAATTACGCAGATTTGTTTCGGCCTCTAGTTGTAACCCTAAAGGTTTAGCTGCTTCCGTCAAATGTGGAATATCCTCTGCGTAAAAACCACTTAATAGCAAGTACCCCCCTGACGCTAAACGTAAGGCATACTCGGCTATTTCATCCAACAAGATGTTCCGATTAATATTGGCAATCACAACATCATAAACAGTTAATGGCTCGTCCCGGATAGTTCCTTCTTGAAATGTTGCAGACGCGCAATCATTGAGCTCGGCATTCTCAATCGAATTCTCCACAGACCAAGGATCGATATCAAAGCCATGTACGCGAGATGCCCCTAATTTCAGCGCAATGAAGGCCAAGATACCTGTTCCCGTACCTACATCCAGCACCGATTTGCCTTTCAACGAAATCTCAAACATCGCTTGCACCATCAATGTTGTTGTTTCATGGTGCCCTGTACCAAAAGACATTTTAGGATTAATCACAATATCCATGGCCACTGTCGGATCCGGCGCATGAAAACTCGCACGAATATTCACTTGATCTGAAATACGAATGGGGTCGTAATTGTTTTCCCACACCGCATTCCAATTTTGCTTCTCTATTTCCGCCTCCACAACATCGATCGAACCTAAAAAACGATAACGCTCAAGTACGGCATGCGCTGCTGCGGGATCGTATAGGTCCATGGGACAATAAGCATTAATACCCGAATCGGTATCTTCAAAAATATCAAAACCGATTTCACCCAGCTCTGCCATTAAAATATCCGTTATCTCGACATCTGCCGATATCGTCAATTGCTTAGTCGCCATGTGATCGATTTTATTATTGCGTAACTGCTTTCAAGTCTTTTTTGCCGAAAACAGAGAAATGGATGTAGCGCTTCGGCTGCGTGCGGAAGTCGATCAATAGTTTATCTAAATCCAATAAAGACTTATTTAATCCATTGTAAAGGGAGTCATTCGTCAACAATTTCCCCGCACTTCCTTGCCCTTGCTCCAGTTTTGTAACGATTTTTTGAAGCGAATGAATAGCTCTTCCAGCCTCCTGTAAGGTTTGGCCAATGCGAACAGCTTGCAAAGAATCTGCGACCGTGTTGAATTTCACCAACAAAGGTTTCAATTGCTTCTCTGTTTCTGTTAGACTTTGTGTGAGGGATTTCATGTTCGCAGTAATTTGCTTCACATTCGCTTTGTTATCGCTAACGAGTTCCGTCACGGAACCGTTGATATTAGTCACTGCGGAATTCGAATTCTTAATCAATTCATTTAGGTGTGTCCCCGTATGTTCGAACTTAACGCTGATTTTACGAAATGAAACGAGCAAAGAGTCCGCATTAGAAAGAACTGGCAATGCACGCTCTTTTAACAATGCCGACAACCCCTTTTCAGTCGTTCCTTGAATAACACTTTCTGTTGGCAACGAACCTTTGCCCATCAATTCAAGACGCATAACCTTACCCCCCAATAAAGCTCCATCTGACAAAACGATAAGCGTTTTATCTGGGAGAATCAAGTCTTTATTAATCCGCAAGGTCACCTTGATTTTATTTCCGTTTTCAGGCAGCAACTCAACTTTTTTAACCTTTCCTACTTCAATCCCATTCAAAAGCACTTGATTCGAAGATGTCAAACCATCAACATTGTCGTAGGTAACATAATAGATATTAGAAGATGAGAAAACATCATTTCCTTTTAGGAAGTTAAACCCAAAATACAGGATTAGGAAGGCTAGCAATGCCAAAAAACCAACCTTTAATTCGTTGCTTTGAAACATAATGGGTTTATTTTTCGATTTCTTCTTTATATTTTTTGAATGCGGTCGTAATGGCATTAGCGACTTCGGCTTGGCCTTTTTCCGAATTCAAATATTCTTCTTCGGTAGGATTAGTTAAGAATCCCGTTTCAACTAACACGCTGGGCATTGCTGTCCGCCAAATAACCAAAAAGCCTGCTTGCTTAACGCCGAAACTCTTCCGCTTAAATGTTTTGGAAAACTCATCTTCCACATGTGATGCAAACTTAACCGAATTGGCCATGAAGGCACTTTGGTAATTAGCCATCATGATATGAGCTAAAGGAGA
>JBDLUL010000058.1:0-2871 GCA_039805345.1 Bacteroidota bacterium
GCAGATTTGTTACTCTTAATCGCGAAGGCATTGCTACCTTCTCCCGTAAAACCCGTTAGATGCGGAATGGATCCATCCAAGATTTTGGGTAAGGTTTTGTCAACTCCACAGAAAATCGCCACTGAAAACATGGTTGTCGCGATGTAATCCTCTAATTGGATCGGGAAAACGTACTTGTTCAAAACCTCTGCCGGATGCGCTTTGGCATAAGCTTCTAAGCCCATGAGGTAGCCTTGCACCAATTGAATGAATTTAGGATCCATCGATTTGATTTGTTGGTCTACCACTTTCCGTGTATTCAAAAGCCCAAAAACATAATCGACCGGCGCACCTTTTTTGCCTAGGTAGGTACCCAATTTACCTTTACCCGTTAGGATCAAGGTTTGAATCGTTTTGAAATCATCCTCGGAATGCGCCCAAGCTAAGCCATAGGCAACTTCAGGATCTGTGGGAGCGAAAATGTGAGGAACGCCGAAACTGTCGCGGGCAATGTTGATCTGATTGGTACGAATCGTAGGTAATTGAGCACTCGAATTAAAAGCGAGGAATAGCCCGCAAGCGAGGATAAAATATTTCATAGGTTTTTTATTATTTTCTTCGGGTATCAATGAGGTATTGGATCTTCCAGGTGTCAACTAGTTTCACCAATTGAAATGAATTTACGCCACCGTGGGAAAATTTCCCTTGGTAGTAAAAGCGATAAGGCGTCCAAGCACTCGCCAAGGCCCCATCTTCATGCACTCCTTTGAATTTGATTCGTTCATCTAAGGCGCCTTTGGGGTATTTGGTCAGGCTTTTTAGGAAAGCTTCAAAATCCTCCGACTTGACTTGTGTTTGGTTTTCTTTGGTCACAATGGTTTGAAAAATGACCTTGGGGGCAAAACAGGATC
Organism: Bacteroidota bacterium; assembly: GCA_039805345.1. Lineage (GTDB taxonomy): Bacteria > Bacteroidota > Bacteroidia > Cytophagales > Spirosomataceae > Aquirufa. The sequence goes on from JBDLUL010000058.1 coordinate 891, forward strand.
TGAATAAAGCCGTATCGCCCGTTTGCATGGCGATGAACATGTTTTGGATGACTTGTTTAACTGCTTGTTTTTCGTGGGTTTGTTGGGCAAAAGCCGCGCTACTAACGAAAAACAAGGTAATAAAAAGTACTTTGTGCATGGGTGCGATTTGATTTATCCAAAAATTAAGGAATTCTCAGGCATTTCCCAATTTTGAAAATGGATTCAGCATGCCTATATTTAAAATTCATTCAAACACGAAACCTCTATGAGAGTAATATCAACCCTTTGCCTAACTGTTTTCGTAGGCTTTTCATCCATCGCACAAAAAGATAGTCTATTCATTAAACGCATGTCGGATGAAATCATGACCAACGGCAAGGCCTATGATTTGTTATATGAGTTGACCAAAAAGATTGGTGGTCGTTTGGCTGGTTCGCCACAAGGCCAACAAGCTACAGAATGGGGAAAGCGGAATCTGGAGGCGCTGGGTGCTGATAAGGTATTCTATCAAACGCATAAGATGATGAACTGGAAGCGCGGAGGAACTGATTTTGCGTCCATTGTGGGAGTAAATGGCGAGTCGCGTATTCAACCTCTAGCAGTTTTGGCCTTAGGAAATTCGATGGGATCGAATGGCATGATTGAGGCAGAGGTATTAGCCGTTGCGAATTTTGAGGAGTTGGAGAAACGTAAGGATGAGGTCAAAGGGAAGATTGTGTATTTCCATAGTGTTTTTGACCCAACCAAGATTCAGACCTTCCGGGCTTATGGCGAAAGTGGTGCTTTTCGTCGGTCGGGTGCATCTCGTGCCGCAAAATATGGTGCAGTGGGTATCATGATTCACTCACTAAGTACGGCGCCAGATAATGCTCCGCATACAGGTTCGATGGTATATGATCCGGCTTATCCTAAAATTCCTGCAGTCGCCATTGGACCGAATGATGCCAAAATGTTATATGCCCTTGCGAAACAAAGTTCAGTCAAGATGCAAATGCAGACTTATGGTTATTTCTTGCCGGAATTTGAAGATCGGAATGTCGTGGCAGAAATCAAGGGTTCCGAGTTTCCGAATGAGTACATTACCTTGGGCGGCCACTTAGATAGTTGGGATGTGAACGAAGGCGCCCACGATGACGGAGCTGGCGTTGTTCATACGATGGAGGTTTTACGTGTCTTGAAGGCGTTAAATTATAAACCTAAGCGTACGATTCGTTTTGTATTGTTTGCGAATGAGGAGAATGGCGTACGCGGAGGCAATGAATATGCGAATCAGGCGAAGTTGAATAATGAAAATCACATCATGGCCTTGGAGAGTGATGAGGGTGGATTTACGCCTCGTTCGATAGGTATGACAGCTTCCAAAGCGGCATTTCAAAAATTTCAATCCTGGTCTACCCTATTGAAACCTTATGGATGTGAGGTAACCTTTGGCGGAAGTGGTACGGATATTGGACCCTTAGCCAAAGTGAACCCGAATACGGTCATTGCAGGTTTAGTACCGGATAGCCAGCGTTATTTTGATTTACACCATGCGAAGACGGATGTATTCGAAAATGTCAATAAACGCGAATTGCTCTTAGGAGCGGTTAATATTGCGGCAATCATTTATCTCGTTGACCAATACGGAGTAAACCCTTAATTCGATGCGATTACTTATTATAAGTCTATTCGTTTTTTTTAGTGGCTTTTCTAAGCCTTTACCGCGTGTTTTGGTGTATACCAAAAACGGTCCAGGTTATGTACATGATAATATACCAGCCGCAGTGGCTTGTTTCCAGGGTTTAGGCAAGCAGCATCAGATTCAAGTAGACGTTTCGGATGATCCTACGGTTTTTGCGGAGGCGAATTTGGGCAAATACCAAGCATTGATTTTTACGAGTACGAATAATGATGTGTTTGCGACGGATGCACAACGCTTGGCTTTCCGACATTACATCGAAGCTGGTGGCGGTTTTGTAGGGGTGCATTCGGTGACGGGAACCGAGCGTAATTGGGCATG
>JBDLUL010000059.1:0-8133 GCA_039805345.1 Bacteroidota bacterium
AATTACCTTAAAGTCACAAAATTGACAGGATGCGATATCGGACGTTTTTTCAAAAGTTTTCGTTCGATCTAAAATTTTATCTACCCAAGCTTGTACCACCTGCTTGGAATCAGCAATGAATTCGTCCATATTTTGGCCCTCTGAAAACCATAAACCCAATTTAGGAACCGTTAATACACCCGCCCCTAAATTTCGGAAGGACATAATCCCCGGTTCTACAATCAATGATTTCCAATCCAAACCTGCAAAAAGCGGGTTAATTTGTTGTTCAACGGCCTGTGCCAATAAAAATTTATACAACCAAAGCTGCAATAACTTTCCTTTTAAATCCTCCGACGTTAATTCTTCCGCTAATCCCTGAGTCCCCACAGTCAAATCCTTTGTTTCGACTTTGCCTGTCTTATAGTCTATAATGCGATAAACACCTCCTACGCGATCCAGTCGGTCGACACGCCCCTTGATTTTCACCGAAAAATCTGCGCCTTCAAAGCGCACAGGTACCAGGGTATTCAAATCCAATTCTGTCCCCAACAACTGTACGCGCTCCGAACTCCACGCAGGCTCCAATTTGTAATAACTGCTCAATAGCGTTTTGGCTACTTCCTTCAATACATAATTAAAGCCTTTTTCCATCTCAAATACGCCCTCGCGCAACTGAATTTGCTCCATGGCTTGATCCAACAACACATCCAATTCTGCAATCCGCGCATCTACATCTGATTGGTCTACCCAACCATTTTGTGATGTCAAAATAGCTTTATCTACATTCTCCAAAACCTTATGCACCCAAGTACCAAATACATCTGCCCCTAATTCATCCTCATTCTGCTTCTCCTTGCGCAAATCCAACACATAACTGTAATAATATTGCAAACTGCAATTCGCAAATTGTGCCATCGCTGAAGGAGATAATCCGCGATTTTCTAATTTCTCCTTTAATAATTCAATGACTGCATCCGTTTTTTCAATCCGATGCATATCATTCGTAGGTAGCTGATCAACCAAATCAAATCGAACATGTGGCTCTGTCCACGTCAAAGCGGGATTTTGTTTCACCCAATCCAAACGCAATTGCTTGATAAATCGGCTCATTTCCTTCACACTTGACTTCTCTGAAGGTTGCACATAAATCAATTCGATCTGCTTGGGTCTTTGCAATAAACGATGAAAGTGATAGGAAGTCACCGCATCTGCCTGCGTAAACGTGGGCAAATCAAATGTATTCATCTGAGCAATATCCAACGGAATTAAGCTTTCTCGCTTCCGCGTACCTGGTAAACTTCCCTCATTCAAGGAAAGCACAATGACGCGATCAAAATCCAAAGTCCTCGTTTCCAAAAGACCCATCACGTGCAATGTTCGATTCTTTTGTTCTGCCACCTCAAAGGTTAATTTCTGCTGTTGGACTAAATTCAACAACAACTTAAACCCAATTTTGATGGATACCTCATCAACCTGTTGGATGACATCTGACAAATTATCGACCACCCGACGAGCTTGTGTCAAGGCTTGCGCATCTGCCCCCCAATCTTGCTTAGGCATCTCCTTTAAGATTTGCTCAAAAGCCACCGAAGTTTGATTTAAAATCTCAGGAAAAGAACCCGATTGAAGTAAATCCGCTAATACAGGTAACGCTTGTAAGCCACGAATAGCTTCCAAGGAAATATATAGGTTCGTAGGCCCAGCTAATTCCTGCCAATCTCGATTCAGGTTTTTAGCAGCACTTTTCGAACGCCCATCGATGTAATATTGCATGATGGCATGTTGCATCAAAGCCTTAAACATCGCCACCGAAATTCGCGTTTGGTCAGCGCGTTTGTGAATTTCACTTAAGAGGGTAATAAAGGAAAAAGCGGGAGTCTTCTTCAAGGAGTAGCCCATCGTAATGTTCAAACGCTCTTTGAATTCCCCCACAAACAACAAAACTTGATCTAAGAGACTCTCATCTCCCAAAACAAGTGCGACTTGTTCTTCCGATCCGTGTTGCGCTTGCCAGGTTCGAATTAATTCCATGGCAACAAAAACTTGTGCACTTGGATTGGCGACGCCTAATACCTCCACTTCTTTGGCATCTGTCGCAAAATGCTGCTCCATCCAGTTGAAATCAGACTTCGCTAAAAAGGTATTGGAGCCGGCATTCGAATAATTACGAAGCCAATTCCCCGCCCGATGAAATGAGTTCTTCACATAATAGTCATCCGCATCCCAAAGGGTTTCCGCTAGATCTTGCTTCAATAGCGACCGAATAATTTCCTCCTCCCCTTTGGATAAGGCATTAAATCCGATAAAATAGATTTTCTTGTATTGCTTAGCCAGCGTGCCATTCGCTTCTAAACGAGCAGCCAAATCCCGGTAAGCCATACCCCGGTAAGCTAAACCTCGATCTTTCAAGCGGGCCTGCAGACGTCCATAAACTTCTAATAAATGATCATAGAGTTTGAAATAGGCTTGCGTATGTTGGGTGATGTATTTTCCTGTATCTTCCTCACCATATTCCGCTCCCCAACGTTCCAAGGACTTCACTTCAGAAAGAAAAGAGAAAATCTGATAAGGCTCAACCAAATACATGTCGAGCGTATCAAAGTCCTTCAACATCATTTGTCCCCAACCCATGAAACGGTCGAAATCAACCAAAGGATCCACCTCTTTAAAGCAATTATAAGCCTCAAAAAGTAATTCAATCGGGTCAATGAGTGTCGAATCCGTCATTTTGAGGGCAAACTCCTCGATCGTCATGAAATCAGGAGCTAAAAATGCTCGATCACTCAAATACGCTAATTCTTTTTTAAGGTAAAGTACACCACGCTGTGAGGGCATCACAACCGCAATCTCCTGCATTTCTTCAATGCTATGTTGTGCCCACAAATGCTCGGCCGTCTTCCTTAAAAATGTCTTCATTCCCTATAAATTCCCTTTACGCATTTCCTTCACCGCATAATCCACCGCACGTGCCGTCAAGGCCATATAAGTCAAGGACGGATTTTGTGTTGAGGTAGAAGTCATACAAGCGCCATCCGTCACAAATACGTTTTTAACCGCATGCATTTGATTCCATTTATTCAGCATGGAACTCTTCGGATCAGCACCCATACGAGCTCCTCCCATTTCATGAATATCCAAGCCTGGCGCTTGTTTGGAGTCTCTTGTACGAATATTCTTAAATCCAGCCTTGTGATACATTTCCGAAAACTGATCGATAAAATCTTGTACCATTTTATCATCATTATCATCATAGGATACATCCATGTGCATAATCGGCAATCCATGGGCATCTTTTTTCACCGGATCCAAACGAACTTGATTACTTTCCTTCGGTATGGTCTCTCCCATCATGTGAGAGCCAGCATACCAATTATTATTCAACTTCGGATTCAATAAGGAATTTTTCAAACTCTCTCCTACGGAACTTTGATCCGCATGCGTTCCTCGGCCTGCGCTCATACCTGCGGCGTAACCACGTAAGAAATTCGTCTCCTGCTTGTATAAATTACGGAAACGAGGCACATAACCGGATGTCGGTCGGGACCCCTCCGATTTTGTATCTAAATAACCTTCATATTCTGCTGAAAGTGAAGCCCGGTAATTATGAAACGCTACATATTTCCCTAACACGCCACTGTCATTGCCTAAACCTGTGGGGAAACGATGTGATGTTGAATTCAATAACAAGGCATTTGTATTCAAAGCTGCCGCCGTTACAAAAATAACTTTCGCATAGTATTCAACCATTTCGTTGGTATGTGCATCAATCACGCGTACACCTGTGGCACGTCCCTTTTTCTCATCGTAAATGATTGACTCCACGATCGAATCCGGACGAAGCGTCATATTACCCGTTTTGGCCGCCCAAGGTAACGTGGACGCATTTGAACTAAAATACCCGCCATACGGACAACCCCGCTGACACAAATTCCGACTCATGCAACGTCCACGACCTTGTTGGTAGTGGATTTCACGTGGCTCCGATAAATGTGCGCAACGCGCCACAATCACATGGCGATCCTTGTAATGCTTCTTCATTTCTGTTTGGAAATGTTTTTCCACACAGGTTAATTCATATGCTGGCAAGAAGTCGCCATCCGGCAAGGAATCCAACCCATCTTTATTTCCAGAAATCCCGGCAAAATGCTCTACGTAAGAATACCAGGGATCAATATCTTTATAATTTATCGGCCAAGGTGTCGCAAATCCATCGCGCGCAGGACCATCAAAATCCAATTGAGACCAGCGTTGCGTTTGGCGCGCCCAAAGCAGGGATTTACCTCCTACTTGATAACCCCGAATCCAATCAAAGGGCTTGTCTTGTTCATAGGGATGCTCGGCATCCTTCACCATAAAATGCTTCGCATCTTCACGAAAAGCATAACATTTGCTGACAATCGGGTTGGCAGATATTTCCTCTTGGGTTAATCGGCCCCGATGTTCAAATTCCCAAGGACTCATCAGGGTCGTTGGGTAATCTTCATTATGAGTAACCTTACGGCCCCTTTCAAGGACCAAGGTTTTAATTCCTTTGTCACAAAATTCTTTGGCAGCCCAACCTCCTGCAATACCTGAACCGATTACAATCGCACCATAGGTACGCTTTTCTGCATGTTTTAAAATTTCCATCGCTTATTTGTTAACCGGCACGCAAGGATTCCAAAATCCTGGGGCCATTTGATAATTTAAATGATTGACCATCACATATTCACTTGTCACGTAGCCTTGAATGGTTAAGCCCTTCAAGGTTGCTAGCGCTTTTTGCGCATTAGCACCGTGTTTTCCTTGTTCCAATTCAAACAAAAAAGCTTCCAATGCTGGACCACTTGCTTGATTAAAATCACCTTTATAAAACGCTGGGATTTGAGCTAAAACACTGCGAAAAGCATCTTGAGCCTTCGGCTCATAACAATCTTTCAGCATTGTTTTGACAAATGTGGGAACACCTAAGCTAACGGCTCCGGGAATCGAGGATTCGGGAATAATACCTCCCATCATTCGGTGAAGGATATCTTCTTCTGCTAGACTTAAACTGAGTGAAATGGATTTAGATTTGGCCGACAAATCATAATAGGCAACGGTACCAAGGGCGGCTAATGTCATCCCTTTTAACCAGGCGCGGCGACTCGACATTTTCATGTTTGATAGGTTTTTGAATACCCTACAAACTTAATAAAAATCAATCAAATAAAAGCCACTTTACCCCAAAGGCAAAACCCCTCCCCATGGCAGGATACAGATAGGCCGAATAATAATTATCGGTCAACAATCCTTGCGTGACATTGGCCATCTTGAAGAATAATCGAACACGATTAATGCGCAAAGAAACATAAGGATCTACTTGAACAAATGCAGGCAATTGATATCGATTTTGCAAATGATATTGTTGGATGGCTGGTTGGTAGGCATCTCCATAATAAGCAGACTGCCCTATCACATCCAAACCAAATTGCATGTAAAGCAATTTCTTGTATTGCACATTCAAGGCCAAATTAGCATGCGCAACCAAACTTGGCATCCGCATCACATCCGGCCCCGTTTGCGTATTTGCATGTACCGTTGATTGCCATTCAAAACGCCCAAAATTGCCTCCAAGTGCAACAGAAGTACGAAAAACAGCTATCGCATCTTTAGCCTGTGTAGGCGTAGCTAAGGAATCATAATATACCCAAGAACCCATGCGTTGTATTGTTACGGATGGTTTCAAATAAAAATGCTTCGTGGTTAACTCAACGCCTCCAGCTATTTGGTCAAATTCAATATTCTTGAAATTATTTTCCCACCGATACGATGTATTGTAAACCCATTGATTAGCTAATGTAGGGCTAACGGATGTTCGCTGGTAGGACGCCCAAAACCAAGGGGAACGCAAAGAAGCCTTCAACAAATAATCTGAACCGATTAAATACTCCCCTTCTGCTTGAAAATCAATATTTTGACCAACCTGCTGCCGCAACCATAAACCAGCATAATTCTCTAATTTGTCCAGTGTCTTTTGATTCAAGGGATTATATGCCGACCAATAACGTTGCTTGATGTGCGCACGGTAAGTAAACTGCCGGAAAATTCCTTTGATTCCCGATTTATGGCTATAAGAACGCCATTGATTTTCATTATACAATGAATCTGCCGCAGGCGCTTGAATGTAATTGATGTACGTTCGCGGATAAAAACCCGTTGCCAAATTCGTTTGAAAAGCCAAATCACGAAATTTCACTTTACGCGTTTCTGCGTCTAGTTGTTGGAATAATTGCAAGCCTTTAAATCCAATGAACTCATGATATAGATGCAATTTCAAAAACTGATCATTCGACTGCGATTTAGAATCAGTCAATAAAGCTGTATTATCGATGTATTTCAATGCGTCCGCTGGTGTTTGACCCGTGGTCAACCTAATTCCACCTTGGTCATTCGTTCCTTGATCAAAGTAATTCACATGACCTAGTAAACGATAACGCTTATTGCGAGAGGTAAGATTCGTGTGCAGTAAAACGCCCCACTGACCTGTTAAACTAAGGTCACCTGATTTGAAAGCAGCATCCGTTAAATTTTTATCGGCAACCAAGCGTTGAATTTCTACACCCACATTCCATAAGGAATCAACGTTGCGTGCAAAGGCGAAGTTCAGATTCGTCTGTCCACCCGCACCTAAATTATAGGTCACGTCGGAATAAGGCGATTTAGTTTGATAATAACGTACTTGATCTGCCTGAAAGGCATATGGCATATAGGCTTGATAACCCATCTGAGTACCTAATGCTTTCGGTGCGCGTGTATAAATATCCCGGTAAGCTGTCCCTTGATTTCCTAAATTCGTCGTCAAAAAACCATCACGCTCCTGGTATAAATATCGATGTAATAAGGTTAATGTTGTGTCAATGCGTCGTTGAACAACCTCACTATTCACCGCATCAGACTCCAAGAAATAGTGCACTGTTTGGGGGCCATAAATCTGTTTCGTTGAATCATCCAATGCCGCCCGACCGGATTTATTGGAACTTTGTTGGCCACCTTTCTGCTGCGTCTTGGGATTCGGAAAACCCGCATTGGCCGGATCAACAACACCGTTTTGCCCGGAAGTAAACTGGCTAAATCCTTGCAAGGAAAGCAAAAGAAAAACAATAAGAAGGTAAATCGACCGCATTTTCACAGCGCAAAGGTAATTAAATATTGGTTAGCGCTTAAGGCTTTGCTTCAACCAAGCCCAAAATTCCGCTTCATTCGACACAAACTCCATCTGCATAGGCAAATAATATAGCCGCTTCTTCAAATGAGGATAATCATCCAAATGCTCTTGAAAACGCATAAAATCCTTATGAGTTGTCAAAATACCGGTATCATCCTGGCATTGCTTGGCGATGTATTCCCAATACTGAAAATCGGCCGTTTGAAAGGCATAATGATCTTCATAGGATTCTTGATTCATGATATCACCAAGGCTCTTAGCGTGCTTGAAGAAAGGGAGCGGATCCGCAATTCCAGCAACAAGGTGCCAGTTCTTAATTTCATTCAACGCAGTTCCCACAGGACTAGCATAGCTAACGCGCGTATAAAATACAGGCAAACCAAATGACTCAAATGCTGATTTTTTCGCCTCAGACATTGTCGCTGGACAACGATTCACAAGAATAGCATGCGCCCGTTTGACCCCTTCAATCGATTCGCGCAATCGACCCAAAGGCAACATTTTATCGGTAAAAAAAGGCTTATCAAAGGTTGTGCAAAGCAAATTCAAATCCCCTTGAATCGCACGATGCTGAAAAGCATCATCTAAAAATAACGTATCAACATCATTTTGCAGTTTTTCCACACCAATCACTCGCTTTTCGCATACTGCCACCGTGATATCCGGCATTTGTTGCTTATAGGCTAACGGTTCATCACCCACTTCGGATGCTAACGATGTGGTTTCTACCCTTCGAAAGCCTTTGGTTTTACGTCCGTAACCTCTACTCAATATCCCCAAACGCTCCTGAAATGGCCAATGTTGAACTAAATAGGCTACAAATGGACTTTTTCCCGTACCGCCCACAGCCAAATTACCTATTATCAAGGTAGTCGGTCGGTCAAAATGCTGACTGCTAAAAACCTTCCGATCATACAGCGCATTACGGCATGAAGTAATCAGGCCATATAACTCAGATAATACAT
>JBDLUL010000060.1:0-3312 GCA_039805345.1 Bacteroidota bacterium
GTATCCGTTTCGCAGATATATCCGGTTACCCGGTAGTCGGCTTGCTTCGACCTATCTTGATTCGACGCATTGAAAATGTAGTGATAAGAACCATACATCATAGGACGAATCAAATGATTTAAACCTGAATTAATCCCGACAAAAGTTTTCACGGGGTCGCGTTTCACAACATTCGTTTCCGTTAGAAAAGTCCCCGACTCACTAACCAAAAACTTCCCTGGTTCCACCCAAAGGCGTAACTCACGACCGTATTTTTGGCAAAAAGCACGAAAAGCATCGCTCATGATTTGACCTACTTCCTTCATATTTACACCCGGATCTTCTGGCGAATAAGGAACTTTAAATCCTCCGCCCAAATCAATGATTTGTAAATCTTTGAAATCATACGCAAAATCGAAAAGCGCCGAGGCCGCTTGTTCAAAGGTTTTTCCGTCTTTTATATCAGAACCCGTATGCTGATGTAAACCAATGACATTGATATTATATTTTTCTACTATCGCTAAAATTTCAGCCTTTTGGTGAATCGAAATCCCAAACTTCGATTCCGGATGTGCTGTCATAATCTTCTCATTTCCCCCACCAAAAACATGGGGCTTTATGCGAATCAAACAAGGCTGCGTTGAACCATAGGTTTGACCAAATTTTTCCAATACCGACAGGTTATCTAAGTTGACAATTGCACCTTTTGAAACGGCATATTCGATTTCAGAAAAATGTACTCCCGAAGGCGTAAACGTAATATTCCCTCCATCATACCCTGCAATCAACCCCATTTCTAATTCCTGCGGGGAGACTACATCCATATCGACTCCATTTTCACGCATCAAGCGCAAGATGGATAAATTCGTATTGGCTTTAACGGCGTATTTTATCGTCAAATCAATTCCTTCGAACGCAGCTCTCAAAAGCGAGATTTTTTCCCTAATTTTGTCGGCATCGTATACATAAAGTGGAGTACCAAATTCTTTGGCTAAATCGGTTAAGGGAATGTTCTGAATTGAATAATATGCCATAGGGAAATTTATAAGCCACAAAGATACTAATCAAACAAACATGAAAAGCATAATTATTGCCTTATTCCTGCTTGCACCGCTGTTCGTCTCTGCACAAATTAAAAGCGGACCTATGTTGGGCTATTCCGACATGAAGGAAGTACTGATCTGGGTTCAAACCGAAAAAGCGGCACAGGTGAGTATACGTTACTGGGAAAAAGGGGATAATAAAATGATCCATAAAACGGATCCGTTAAAAACAGAAAAAGCCCAAGCATACATTGCACGCATCATTGCTGACGAGGTTAGCATGGGTAAAAAATACGAATATGAAGTAGTCATTGATGGAAAGAAAGTGTTCTTTGACTATCCTTTGGAATTTCAAACGCAGGAACTTTGGCAGTGGAGAAAAGACCCACCGGCCTTCTCATTCATTTTTGGGACATGTAATTATGTGAATGAAACGGAGACGGATCGTCCCGGCAGGCCATACGGTGGAGCAGATGAAGTTTATGCCGCCATGCACGCAAAGAAACCTGATTTTATGTTGTGGGGAGGAGACAATTTTTACTACCGTGAACCGGATTACACGCGCACGGGGATGATTCACCGCAATAACCACACACGGAGCGCTAAGGCGATGCAGCCTTTGTTGGCCAATGTCCACCACTACGCCATTTGGGATGACCATGATTTTGGCCCAAATGATTCTGACCGTTCATTCCCATTGAAATATACTTCCTTAGAGATGTTTAAAATGTACTGGGGGAATCCAAATTACATATTTCCTAATGAAGGAATTACAGGTAAATTCCAATGGGCGGATGTTGAGTTTTTCTTGATGGACGACCGTTGGTTTAGGGCACCTAATGAAATCAATGACCCCAACAAGGACTATTGGGGAGAAAAACAGTTGACTTGGTTATTGGATGCATTGAGTAGTTCTAAGGCAAGTTTTAAGATTATTGTCAATGGAGGTCAAGTCGTAAGCCCAGCCAAAATTCTAGAAAACATGGCGAATTATGAGGTAGAACGCACTTATTTTTTAAAAGAGCTAAAAAACAGAAACATACCAGGTGTCTTATTTTTAACAGGTGATCGCCACATTTCAGACTTGAATAAATTAAATCGCCCCGGGACATATCCCTTGTATGATTTAACCGTTTCTCCCATGACCGCTGGAAAATCGGACGCATTCAAGCAAGATTATAACGAGACGCTTGTGGAAGGCACCTTACTTACAGAACGTGCTTTTTCCAAAATAGAGGTTTCGGGTCCTTTAAAGGATCGTACACTCAACATTACTTTGTTCAATGTCAAAGGGGATGTTTTGTGGACAAAAGCAATTAAATCCACTGAATTAAAATAACATGGAAGTAGTATTAAACCGATTAGATCAAGATTTTCACTTTGAAGCCAAAGGCTCCTCTCCTATTCCTGTGCATATCGATGCTGCGGAGGGAATCGGTGGACATAATGCAGGCGCTAGACCTATGGAATTGCTGCTCATGGGTTTAGGCGGATGTACAGCCATAGATGTGATTCTAATACTTAAAAAGCAGCGCCAAGTGGTGGAAGATTTCCAAATCCGAGTTCAGGGCGATCGGGAAAAAATTGAAGGAACGGAGAAGACTCCATTCCGAGAAATCAATATCCAGTTTGAATTAACAGGTCAAATCGACGGAAATAAAGCGCTTAAAGCGATCCAAATGTCGATGAACAAATACTGTTCGGCCACAGCGCAATTAGAACCAAGCGCGACCATTACTCATTCATTACTTTTAAACGGGGAAACCTTCGAAGCCTAACATGCAAGCATATTTAGATTTATTAACGCATATCAAAGAAAACGGCACCTTTAAATCCGACCGTACCGGCACAGGAACAACCAGTGTTTTTGGCTACCAAATGCGCTTCAACCTCGAAGAAGGCTTTCCACTCGTTACCACGAAAAAAACACACCTAAAATCCATCATTTATGAACTCTTGTGGTTCTTAAAAGGAGAAACGAATATTCAATATTTGACTGATAACAATGTCAGCATTTGGAATGAATGGGCGGATTCAAATGGCGACCTAGGTCCCGTATATGGAAAACAATGGAGAAGTTGGGAAGGTGCAAATGGCATCGTTATCGATCAAATCAAAGAAGCAGTACAAACGCTTAAAACCAACCCAGATTCCCGTCGTATCATTGTAAGTGCTTGGAACGTCGCAGACCTACCCAAAATGGCATTAATGCCCTGTCATGCATTCTTTCAGTTTTATGTGGCAGATGGAAAACTATCATGTCAGTTATACCAACGATCTGCCGACGTAT
>JBDLUL010000061.1:0-27972 GCA_039805345.1 Bacteroidota bacterium
CGGCTTGCATGGGACTATGTAAATCAGGAACGGTTGTGATGGATGAAGAAGATGGCCTAACGGCAGGCGAAATTGCCAAAGGATATGTATTGACTTGTGTCGCACATCCCAAAAGCGATGGGGTGGTCATCGACCTCGATTAAATTATCAGTTTAAAGGGGCGCAAGCCCCTTTTTTCATACTACCTTTGGCAAACCTGAGGAGGATTGCCAAAGGTTAAGGAGGGGGCTAAAAGTCTCGTGGATCCCAAGCCACACGCGTATTATCATAAAGCACAGCCATTCGTGCTAAATCATCTGCATCCAAGGCAAAATCAAACACCTCCGCGTTTTCAATCATCCGCTCCGGATGAATCGATTTCGGAATCGTTACAGCGCCTTGTTCGATGACCCATCGAATCAAAATTTGATAGGTCGACTTACCATATTTACGAGCAATGTCCACTAATACCGGATGGTCTTTCTTTTGGCCACGAACCACGGGTGCATAACCCTCCAATTGAATATTATTATGCTTACAAAAATCGAGTTCCGCTGGAAGGTAACAGAAAGGGCTCAACTCGATTTGATTAATCGCTGGACAAACATGGGCATAGACAAACAACTCCTCTAAATGCTTTTGGTAGTAATTAGACACCCCGATGGACTTAACCACACCCTGATCATACAAGGACTCAAGCGCTTTCCATGTCTCTTTTCGGTGTTGCTCTTTCGGCCAATGAATCAAATACAGGTCCATGTAATCCAATGCCAAATCTTTCAACGATTTCTCAAAAGCCCGCATCGTAGAATCAAATCCCATATCATCCATCCACACCTTACTCGTAACAAACAATTCATTTCGAGCTACTCCACCCTGATGCAAAGCCTCTCCTACTTCTTTTTCATTCCCATAAATCGATGCCGCATCAAAAAGTCGATAGCCCACGGCTAATGCCGCTTCCACCGCTTGACCCACTTCCTGCTGTTGTTCGGGAGCGTAAACCCCTAGGCCCAAAGCTGGCATTGAAATTCCATTATTTAATAGAATGGAAGGTATTTGTAAGTTCATATCGCTAAATTTTGATTTAAAGCTAGCCAAATTTGATGTATTTTTACAAAAAAATAAGTTCATGACACGTCAAGTATCCGCCCAATCCACGCAACGCAAATTTCTCGCACAAGATTTCCAATTAAGTACCTGGGAAAGTGTATTGCCTTATTTCGAACAAATAAGTGCGATGAAAATAAACTCCTTACAGGAGCTAATCTTGTTTTGCGAAAACCGTTCAGAACTAGAAAGTTATTTATCGGAAAACTTTGCTTGGCGCTACATCAAGATGTCATGTGATAACCAAAATGAGGCGCACCAACAAAGTTATCAGCAATTCGTCAACGAAATCATGCCAAACGCATCGGTCTTTGATGATGCTTGGAATAAAAAAGTTACCGAAAGCGCTTTCATATCTGAACTACCTGCAACAGGCTATGCGGTGATGTTGCGCGGCATGAAGAAATCCATCGAAATATTCCGGGAAGAAAATATTCCGCTTTTTACTGAATTGCAAAACTTACAAACCCAATATGGCGCAGCGACGGGTTCACTGATGGTTGAAATTGATGGAGAGGAAAAAACACTCCAACAAGCCAATGCCTTTCTTGAGTCGACAGATCGCGCAAAGCGCCAAGCGGTGTATGAAAAGGTATCAAGTGCGCGCCTAGCCATCCAAGAAACCTTAGACACGCTTTTTAATCAGCTGGCTGAAAAACGACACGAGGTCGCATTAAATGCAGGTTTCGCAAACTACCGGGATTATGCCTTTGCGAGCCTTGGCCGTTTTGATTACAGCCCAGCCGACTGCTTTGAATTTCATGAGGCGGTAGCCAATACAGTTGTTCCCATCATCAATCAGCAAGCGGAGAAACGCAAAGAAGCGTTAAAGCTTGATGCGTTAAAACCTTGGGATAAGTCGGTGGACGTACTCGGCCGGAAACCCTTAAAACCCTTTGAAACCGGACAGGAGCTTTTAGACAAAACCATTCAAGTATTTGAAAATATCGATCCATTCTTGAGCGATTGCTTAACGGAAATGGTCAAACTGGATCGTTTTGACTTAGATTCTCGTAAAGGAAAAAATCCAGGAGGTTATAATTATCCCCTAGAAGAAAGTGGCTTCCCATTCATTTTCATGAATGCAGCTGGACAGGTGCGCGACATGGTCACACTACTACACGAAGGTGGTCATGCGGTGCATTCGATTTTAACCAAAGATTTAAGCTTAAATGCCTTCCGTAATTTCCCATCAGAAGTGGCAGAACTTGCATCCATGAGCATGGAATTAATAACCATGGATGAATGGGATCAATATTTCCAAGATCCAAAAGATGCCAAAAGAGCTAAAATCAAGCATTTAGAGGACATTCTAGAGACGCTACCTTGGGTGGCTACGATTGATGCTTTCCAACATTGGATATATGAAAATCCAACACATAGCGTGGAGGAACGTAGCGCTGCCTGGGATCGTATCTTTTCTAAATTCTCCGACTCGATCACGGATTGGACGGGGATAGAACAAGTAAAAGCGAAGCTTTGGCAGAAACAATTACACCTATTTGAAGTACCATTTTACTACATCGAATACGCGATTGCACAATTGGGGGCATTAGCCGTTTGGCGTAATTATTGCGAAAACCCTGGCCAAGCATTGAATCAATACTTGGATGCATTAAGTTTAGGTTACACAAAACCCATGAAAGAGATTTATGCGACCGCGGGCATCTCCTTCAACTTCAGTCAAGCCTATATCGCTGAGTTGATGGATTTTCTGGTTGAAAAAATTAATCAATTAGAAGAAAGCTAATTTTTTTAAACCAAAATTTGGCCTTACTTTTGTAACGTATTTTTGTCCAAAGAGAACAATGAAATTAAAAAATCTACTTCCAATTGTTGCCCTAGCGCTTGTAGCTACAGCTTGTGATTACCAAAAGAACAACCGCATTAAACAAAAAGATTTGCACGCAGGTGACGAATATGTTTACGGTGTTCACCCAGATTCAGCTGCCGCTCAAACAAAGAATACATACACAGCAAAGCCAGAATTAGAAGTTCGTGCAAACGCGATACGCGAGAAATTATTCCAAGGAAAAGAAATTTCAAAAGGGAATTAATTCCCCATATAAATGATAAAAAAAGCCAGTCATCGACTGGCTTTTTTTATGCTTTTTAGTGAATGATTAAATCTCGAATGAAGGTCAACTGGTAGAACATGACGGTAAAGACCACTGCCCAAAAGATTCCAGAAATTGCCATAAAGAATAATACGCGCAGAGTAGGAACTTTAAATGACAACGCGAGTAAACTTCCGCCAATGGGTGTAAAAAGAAGCGGTGTCATCACCGCAATACCCTTAATCCCAAAGCGTTGCCAAATACGTACAGCATAACGCGCCCGACCTGAAAACAACTTAGGTTTTTGTACGCGGATGCGGGAAATTTGCTGAACAATAAAGCGTCCCATCGTCAACATAATCGTCACCGTTGTCATCATCCCTACCCACGTACAAATGATTGTTTCGAGCATAGAAAGCCCTAAACCAAAACCCGTCAAGGGTCCTGCAACAAATTTAATCGACGATGCGGCCATGACCGCAAAATAGGCTCCCGAATTCATTATTTCGCTGCTTGATAAATCGCTAACCCTTGATCTAAAAATGACACAAAATGATTGATGTCGGCATCAAATGCCACCGGCTTCACCATCGGTGCAGCATCACTTCGGGGATCTAATAAAACATAATGCGGTTGGGCATTTGAATTAAAGCGTGTAATCTGAAAATCTAGATTTTGATCTCCCAAGGTCTTTTTTTCCTGGCCATCTACGTTGGATACATACCATTGCTCCGAAGGCAGTTCAGTCTTATCATCGCAGTAAAGTGCAACAACGACATACCGCTCTTGCAGACGTTTTAATACTTGTGGATCCGACCATACATTTTCTTCCATTTTCCGACAATTTACACAGCCGTGACCGGTGAAGTCGATGAACAAGGGTTTATTTGCTTTCAAGGCATATGCTTTGGCCTCTTCAAAATCAAAGAAACCTTGAAGACCTAAAGGAAGCGTAAGGAAGTCGGCATATTTCTTTTGTCCCTGATCCGCTTTCACTGGAGCCGCTACACTTGCGCCTGACCCCTTAAAATCTTGCGAACTCAACGGAGGCAACCAGCCGGAAAGCCCTTTTAAGGGTGCCCCAAACATACCTGGAATTAAATAAATCACGAAGGCCAATACAGCCGTCGCAAACAGGGTACGTGGCACAGAAAGATTTTTCGAAGGGCCATCGTGAGGCAAGGAAATCTTACCAAATAGATATAAAGTCAAAGCACCAAACACCGCAATCCAAATCGCTAAGAAAATCTCCCTATCCAATAAATGCCAGTGGTAAACCTGATCGGCTACACTCAAAAACTTAAAGGCTAAGGCAATTTCTAAGAATCCCAAAACAACCTTCACTTCATTCATCCAATTTCCTGATTTCGGCAGAGACTTCATGAAACCTGGGAAGATCGCAAACAAGGTGAAAGGAATGGCGAAGGCTAACGAAAAGCCTAACATACCGATAATCGGCTTTAAGAAAACCCCTTGAGATGCCGCAATCAGAATAGATCCTGCTAATGGTCCCGTACATGAAAAGGATACTAATACCAAGGTGAATGCCATAAAAAACACCCCCATCAAACCTCCTTTATCTGATTTGGCATCCACCGAATTCACTAAACCGGAAGGTAAAACGATTTCAAATGCTCCCAAAAAGGAGATTCCAAAAAAGACAAAAATGACGAAGAAAAGTAAATTGGGAATCCAGTGTGTGCTTAAGAAATTGGCAAAACTAGCCCCTGCAAAAAATGCGAGTATCGTCCCAAAAAATACATAGATCAAGACAATAAATAAGCCATATAAGAAAGCGAGACGCTTTCCTCCTTGTTTCTTTGTGAAGAAACTAACTGTCATGGGAATTAATGGATAAACACAAGGCGTCAATAAGGCCAGCAAGCCAGCGCCCAAAGCCACAAAGAAGAACTCGATTAAACCACCCCCGGCAACATCAGAGGCTTTTTTTTTTGAATCCTCTGACGCTGAAATCTTGA
The DNA here is from genome assembly GCA_039805345.1 of Bacteroidota bacterium. GTDB lineage: Bacteria > Bacteroidota > Bacteroidia > Cytophagales > Spirosomataceae > Aquirufa. The sequence continues at coordinate 5,126 of JBDLUL010000061.1, forward strand.
AATTTCCTTTAATCGGCACGCACAACCCGCTCTCATTCGAGCAAGTTTGGGAATCGTACGCCCCATCGATCAACCAATTTTCAGTCGTGATCTTTACTTTTTGGCGAAACTCTGCGTTTTCCGTAAAATAGGTATATGTTCCACCCCAAATCTCCTTGTCTTCTTTGCTATGGGGGTTAATCGCCTTTAAGGGCCCTATCGCCTCAACGCCTAAACCCGGCTTCAACGTTACCGTAGTCACCACAGGCCCTAATTCTTTATCAAAATCAGACGAATATAAGTACCAGCCTTTGTCAATGGTAACCTTAAAAATCAATTCCGCCTCTTGACCTACTGAAGGTTGCGCTGGCGATAAAGACCACGACCATTTCGCGGGTGTGATTTTTTGTCCGAATAGCTGTACCGAAAAGAATAAGAACAGCGCTAAGAATTTTAATTTCATTTGTTGAAAAATTAATGCCTCCAAAATTACGCTTTTTTGTTGGGATACAAACGTGATATTTGTCGGGATAGTTCCTCCTTTTTCGTTTTTCTATTCAGATAAAAAAACGTAATTTTACACCCTTAAAATACGTAATCAAGAACATCTTATATTCATGGCTGCTAGCACATTTCCTACCCAAAGAGACAACGAAATTTTTTCATTGATTAATCAAGAAGCTCACCGACAAGAATTCGGTATTGAGTTAATTGCTTCAGAGAACTTCACATCTCCACAGGTGATGGAAGCGCAAGGCAGTGTTTTGACAAATAAATATGCAGAAGGCCTTCCAGGCAAGCGTTATTATGGTGGTTGTGAGGTTGTCGATGAGGTGGAAACCTTAGCCATTGAGCGTGCGAAAAAATTATTTGGAGCAACATGGGCGAACGTGCAACCGCACTCAGGTGCACAAGCAAATGCAGCCGTTTTCTTATCATTCTTAAATCCTGGTGATAAAATTTTAGGATTTGACTTGTCTCATGGCGGTCACTTATCACACGGATCTCCCGTAAACTTCTCTGGAAAATACTTCCAAGCATTCTTCTACGGCGTAGAAAAAGAAACAGGTTTAATCGACTGGGATAAAGTAGAAGCTACGGCCTTGAAAGAAAAACCAAGATTGATCATTTGCGGCGCGTCAGCTTATTCTCGTGATTGGGATTATGCTCGTTTACGTGGGATTGCCGATCAAGTAGGTGCCATTTTATTAGCCGATATTTCACACCCTTCAGCATTAATCGCGAAAGGATTGTTGAACAACCCGATGCAACATTGCCACATTGTTACCACAACAACGCACAAAACGTTACGTGGACCCCGTGGTGGTTTGATCATGATGGGCAATGATTTCGAAAATCCATTCGGTTTCAAAACCTTAAAAGGTGACTTGAAATTAATGTCGGCATGCCTAGACGGCGCCGTGTTCCCAGGAACACAAGGTGGACCATTAGAGCACGTAATTGCTGCGAAAGCCATTGCTTTTGGCGAAGCATTAACTCCGACTTTCGAAACTTATGCAAAACAAGTTCAGTCAAACGCGCAAGCGATGGCGAAGGCTTTCTTAGCAAAAGGATACGATATCATCTCAGGCGGAACAGACAACCACTTAATGTTGATCGACTTACGTCCAAAAGGTTTGAGCGGTAAATTAGCCGAGAATACATTGATCCAAGCCGATATCACGATTAACAAAAACATGGTACCCTTCGATGACAAATCTCCATTTGTAACATCAGGTATGCGTGTAGGTACTGCGGCGATGACAACACGTGGATTGAAAGAAGCTGACATGTCTCAAATTGTTGAGATGGTCGATAAGGCTTTGATGAACCACGACAACGAAGCGGTATTGAAAACAATTAAAGGAGAAGTAAATGAATGGGTTAAACAATTCCCATTGTATCTATAATTAATAAAAATGGCCTTAGATCAAGATTGGGACGATGAATTAGACGAAGATAAAGACGGGACCGAAATGTCCTTTCTCGATCACCTGGAAGAGTTGCGCTGGCACATCATCCGGTCCATCGCCTCTATCTTGATTTTTACCATTGCTGCCTGGATATTCCGAAATGAAATTTTTGGAATCGTTATCATGGGCCCAACCAAAGTAGATTTCTGGACAAATCAGGTCCTTTGCCAGTTGGCAGACATAACGGGTTGGACGAGTCTTTGTATGCAGCAGGCCGACTTTATCTTACAGTCAAGGGAAGTTTCTGGCCAGTTCATGATGGCCTTAACACAATCCATCATTGTCGGCTTAATGTTCGCATTTCCTTATGCCTTTTATGAGGTATGGCGCTTCATTAGCCCAGGTTTAAAATCGAAAGAACTCAAAGCCGCTCGCGGAGCTGTTTTTTGGGTATCCTTATTGTTTTTTGTTGGCGTATCCTTCGGCTACTTTGTAGTTGCACCGATGGCCATCAATTTCTTGGCGAACTTCAAGTTGGACCCATCCATCCAAAACCAATTTGACATCAACGATTATATTTCATTATTATCGATGTTGACACTCGCTTGTGGATTAACGTTTCAATTACCAATGGTTGCATTTGTATTATCGCAAGTGGGCATTTTAACGCCTTCTTTTATGCGCGAATACCGCAAACATGCCTTAATCGTCATCTTGTTAGTGGCAGCGATTATTACGCCATCACCAGATGTGATTTCTCAATTGCTCGTCGCGTTTCCGTTATTCGGATTATACGAGATTAGCATCATCGTTTCGGGCCGAGTATTGCGCAGAAAAATGCGTGAAGAGGCTGCAGAAGCAAACGACTAATACCTTATGAATTATCTATCGGCGGAGAATATTTCGCGAAATCTTGGCGAACGCTGGGTGTTTAAAAACCTATTTTTCGGCTTGCAAAAAGGCGAAAAAGTAGCGCTCATCGGAAAAAACGGAACGGGTAAAACCACCTTGATGGAATCCATCATGGGCATGCAGTCCCCCGACGAAGGAAAGATTACGATTCGCAAAGGGATTCGTGTAGGCTACTTGCCACAGAATCCATTTTTTGAAGAGAATGAGCGCGTGTTGAATTATCTATTTTCGGATGATTTGCCAAGTGCCGTAGCGATCAAGGCCTACGAAAAAGCGATGCTTTCGGGTGATCCGCAAGAATTGGAGGATTCCTTTGCTTTGATGGAAGCTAATAATGCCTGGGATTATGAGGCGAGAGCTAAACAAATTATCACGCGATTAGGTATACCGGATGGAGACCAACAAGTTTCTACGCTTTCGGGTGGACAAAAAAAACGTCTCTCTTTGGCTAAATTGTTGATTGAGAGCCCAGACATTATGATTCTGGATGAGCCGACTAACCACTTGGATATTGAAACCATTGAGTGGCTGGAAGGGATTTTATCCGGTCCAAACGTCACGGTTTTGGTCGTATCCCACGACCGCTATTTCTTGGATAAGGTTTGTAATAAAATGATGGAATTAGCCCTTGGGTCCATCTATACCTACGAAGGGAATTACGGTTATTTCCTTGAGAAAAAAGCCGAGCGTGAAGCATCTGAAGCAAGTACCGTAGCGAAGGCCAAAAACCTTTATCGAAAGGAATTGGAATGGATGCGTCGCCAACCCAAAGCGCGTGGGACCAAATCACAATCCCGCATCGATGCCTTCTCGGAAACGGAGGAAATGGCACATCGGAAAGTGGATGACAGTAAATTGGAATTGAATATTCAAATGTCCCGTTTGGGGAATAAAATCATTGAAATCAACCACCTGAAAAAGGCATGGGGCGAAAAGAAAATCGTCAATGATTTTACATATACCTTCAAGAAAAAAGACCGCATTGGAATCGTTGGGAAGAACGGTGCCGGAAAAACAACCTTCTTGCAGCTATTAACTGGTTTAGAACAACCCGATTCGGGAACAATCGATCCCGGCGAGACATTGGTGATTGGTTATTACACGCAATTGCCCTTTGAGTTTAAGCCGGAACAACGCGTCATCGATACGATTACCGAGATCGCCGAGGTGATTCCGTATGGCAAGAATGAGTCCTTGACACCCAGTCAGTTTCTAAGTAAATTCTTGTTCCCGACGGCCCAACAATACACGCCAGTTTCTAAACTATCTGGAGGAGAAAAGAAACGATTGCAATTGATGCAGGTCTTGGTAAAAAACCCCAATTTCTTGATTCTGGATGAGCCCACGAATGATTTAGATTTAGATACACTTCAGTTATTAGAAGACTTTTTAAGCGAATTCCAAGGCTGCCTATTACTCGTATCCCACGACCGTTATTTCATGGATAATTTGGTCGATCAATTAATTCTTGTGGAAGGCGAAGGGGAAGTGAATTTCTTCAATGGAAATTATACGGATTACCGCATTTCCCTTGAAAACAAAGAAAAAGAACCGGCTCCTGTAGTCAAAGCGGCTGTGATTGAAACACCTGCGGCACCGGCACAAAAAGGCGCCAAATTGAGCTTTAAGGAGCAAAAAGAGTTTGACGATTTAGAAAAAGAAATGGCCAAATTGGAGGCCGAAAAAGAGGCTTTGATTGAGCAATTAAATGGGGGTTCTGAAGATTTTCAGCAGTTGGCCGACTGGGCTAAGGAAATCGAAGTGTTAAAGAACACCCTAGAAGAAAAAGAATTACGCTGGTTAGAACTATCCGAAAGAGCATAAACGATGGATCCATTAGAAGGCAAAACGCTTAAATTTATTATCGAATATTTAGTTGACAAATACGGCTGGGAAGGACTCGCAAGCCGCATTCGTATTAATTGTTTCGCGCATGAGCCAAGTATCAATTCGAGCTTGACATTTTTACGTAAAACCGATTGGGCGAGAAAGAAAGTTGAAAATTTATACATTAAAGCTATCCGAATGGATGACCATCCACCCAAATAAACGAAAGAGGCCCCGCTTGGGGCCTCTTTCGTTTATATCCACAGGTTTTAACCTGGGGCATTCTAAACCTAGTTCTCAAAAAAGAACTCCTTCAGTGCGTATAGCGCTTTCTCGCCAGCTCCAGGATTCACAAATACAAAGTATAAGTCATTCACTCCGCTGACCGATACTGGCATGGCAACTTGACCTGCTTTCTGAATGTCGACACTGCTTACCAACTTACCTGTTGGGCTTCCTACATGCAACTCCAATTTTCCACCAGCCGTTTGGCCAGCTAAAACAAAGGCAGAAACTTGAATATTCTTAATTCCAGTCAAATCAATTTGATTGAAAGCGACATATCCTTGGTCGCCTAGGGCAACTACGATTTCACCTAAGCCATCCACTTTGGTCTTCATGATCTTAGCACTTGCATCCAATGAACCGGCAGCAACTTTCGCATCACGCAAAGTCACCACTTTTTGACCTGTAGCAGGAGCCATTTTACCATTTCCTTTATCCGTATAAGAAGCAGAGAAAATAAACGTTCCTGGCTTACCTTTATCTGAAGTTACATAGGAACCTTTTACTGGCTGCGAAGCTTTCTTCGCATCCGAAAGACCTAAGATGTAAATCACCATTTCGCGTGCATCTGCCTTCGAAACTTGTGGGTGAGCAGCCATTACTTGTTCTCCCCAAACACCACCTCCGCCGCTGATGACCTTCTTCGAAAGCTCATCGATGTTTTGAGAACTCGCACGGTATTTCTTGGCGATTTCCTTATAAGCGGGTCCGATTGATTTTTTATCCAACGCATGACAAGTCTTGCAATCTGACAAATCAATTAAACGCTTTCCATTTGAGAAAGTTGTATTGCTTTTGTGCCCTTGCTCGATGATTGTTTTGTCATACCCTTCCAAGTAGTTGATATTTAACACCACATCATCTTCTGCAATTTTGCTACTAGCTAAACTACCATCTTCTTTGTCCTCTACAGCTACTTGATATTTAACTGATTTGTCATTCCAATAGAATGTTTTGTTTCCATCAATCTGCACATCTACTTTGGGAATATCATTACCCACTTTGATTCGAATACTTGAGGTATTTGCATGGCCCTTGTTATCTTTCACTGTCAAGACCACATTGTAGACACCTGCTTTTGTATACGTATAAGTAGGATTAGCTGCAGAACTCTTTTGGCCATTCCCGAAATTCCAAGCATAAGTGATTGGATCTTTGTCATAATCCAATGTTCCCTCAGAAGAGAATTTAACTTGCATAGGTGCTGCTCCTTCTTTTTTACTTGCCGAAGCAACAACTTTCGGAGTACGATTACCTGCATTATATTCCAATTTGAAAAGTACAGCCTCTTCGTTCTGAGCGAACCAGTTTGGGCCATATTCTAACCCATAGATTGCTCCTTCCTTCGAGAACGCAAAGTCCATTGGGTGAGAGAAGCTTGTTCCAGGCAAGAAACGCTCCATGCTCAAATAATCTCCGTTAGCCTTCATGCTCACCGTATAGACCATATCACGTGCCCAATCATAGGCAAATAATTTACCATCGTAGTAATTTGGCAATTTTACTTTTGAATCCTTCGGATAATCCGAGCTGTAATAAACACCCGCTGCCATCGCATTACGAGAACCTTTACCCAGTACAGGGAACTCAGGTGAATCACCATATGGATAATAGATAAATGCTTTTTGTGCATTTGGTAAATGTGCCAAACCAGTGTTATGCGGCGAATCGTTCACAGGTGCTTTCGGATTGAATTTAGCCCATGTTGAATCCTTGTTAAAATCACGTTGGTTATAAGGACGGTTATCCGCTACGAATAAAGGCCAACCGAAATAACCCGCCTCGCGAGCTTGGTTTACCTCATCGTGCCCTTTTGATCCGTATTTCGGAGAATCATCTCCAGCATCTGGACCAACCTCACCCCAATACAAGAAACCATTGCGCTGATCTACAGCAATCCGATATGGATTACGGTTACCCATTACATAGATTTCGGGTTTCGTGTGGTACAAGCCTTTTGGAAATAAATTACCTTCTGGAATCGTGTATTTGCCATCATCCGTTGGCTTAATGCGTAAAATCTTACCTCGTAAATCGTTGGTATTCGAAGAGGTTGCACGCGCATCCCAGCCCGAACGTTTGTCACGGTTATCGATGGGTCCATAGCCATTCGAATCGAATGGGTTCGTATCGTCACCTGTAGATAAAAACAAATTACCTGCCTTATCCCACGCGATAGAACCACCCGTATGGCAACATCCATCCCGCTTAACCGGAACGCGCAACAATACTTTTTCGCTATCCATGACCAAGGTATCCTTGATCTCATCATATACAAAACGAGAAAGGTGTTGAGCTGTATCTGCTTGACCCGTTTGTGGAGAATAGAACAAATAAATCCAATGATTTTTCGAGTAGTTCGGGTCAACATTTACCCCCATTAAGCCATATTCAAACTTCGAAAATACGTTTAAATCAGCCACAACTTTTACTTTCCCTTTCTTCGGGTCGTACATCTTTAGTTTTCCTTTTCTTTCTCCGTAGAAAATCTTACCTCCATCTGTCAAAGCCAATTCTGTAGGCTCATCCAAATTTTTATCTAAGATTGTTTTTGAGAAACGGTTATCCTCAGGAAGAGGACCCGTGCGCAATGGCTTGTTGAAGTTGATCGCCGGACCCGATGCCGCCCATTGTAAACCTCCCCAAATATGTTGGAGAACCAATGGCTCATCAAATGTCTCATGGGTATGTCCCCAGTTGGTGTAAAAAGCACGGCCACCATCAAATTCATGGTACCAGGCCATCGGGTGATAATCCCCCATTTTACCGTCTTTGTACGTTTTCTCATCTAAGGTCACAAGTACCTTCACATCTTTGTTGAAGTTTTTGAAATCGTAGAATTCATCTGTACGATCAAAAGTTGTCGGCATGTGAGCTGTCGAGCTATGTGATTTGTCAACCGCCGTAAATGTCCCTTTTTGCACATTGGGACGGCCTGGATGGGAAGCAAATTGACCACCAGCTAATTTGTTGTACCACGGCCAGTCATATTCGGTATCCGTCGCTGCATGTACCCCAAAATAGGCACCACCTGCTTGAATGTAACGCTCAAAAGCGTTTTGCTGTTGGTCATTTAAGACATTCCCCGTCGTACTCATAAAAACGACCACGCGGTAATTTTTCAGATTTTTTTCCGTGAATACAGCTGGATTTTCTGTCGTATCTACAGAGAAACCTTTTTCCTTAGCCATTTTTAACAAGGCAATTTGACCCGGTTTAATCGAACTGTGACGGAAACCTTTGGTTAATGAAAAGACCAAAACTTTTTGACCTTTTAGTGGGTTAGCCTCTTGTGCAAAGGCAATGGAGATTGATGTAATGCTTAAGATGACAGCAAACATCACTCGGCCTAAGCCGAACAAATTCTTTTTCATAGTTGATAATTTTAACAATAGGTCTTGCAAGATAGCCTAAATGCCAATTTTATTCATAAATTTCCTCAAATATTTCTACCATGAACAAACTATTTACCGTTTTCGCCCTCCTTTTCGTGAGTACATTCGCCTATGGCCAATCGTGCTGCTTTGTCACCAAAGACGAAATGCAATTAATGGCTTCTAACAAAGCCTTTCAACGATCTCATAAATTGCCAAAACCCTATCATCACATCAGTCAAGCAGGTGGTGAGATGATTACGTTTGCGACACCGGATGGCCAACAAGCGAATGCTTTTTTTATCAAAGCAGCTAAGCCCACAAATTATACCTTATTCGTTTTTCAAGAATGGTGGGGCTTGAATGATCACATCAAGCGTGAGGCTGAGCATTTCTACACAACCCTAGGAAATGTAAATGTCTTGGCGATCGATATGTATGATGGCAAAGTTGCTACCACCCGCGAAGATGCAGGAAAATACATGGGCGGAGCCAATCCATTGCGTTTGGAAAATATCATCAAAGGGGCCATTGCTTATGCTGGACCTCAAGCGAAAATCGCTACGGTAGGTTGGTGTTTTGGAGGCGGACTTTCGCTGAAAGCTTCCATTTTAGCAGGGTCACAAGCTGCTGCTTGCGTGATGTATTATGGAATGCCGGTCAAAGATGTGGACCAACTGAAAACACTGAATACAGATGTATTGGGATTATTCGCTGGCAAGGAACAATGGATTTCTCCAAAGGTTGTTGCGGAGTTTGAGGCCAACATGAAATTAGCAGGTAAAGGAATTCAAACGAAAATTTTCGATGCCGAACATGCTTTTGCGAATCCATCGAATCCGGCTTATGACAAAGCTGCAACAGAAGAAGCCTGGAACATGGCAATAAATTACTTCAAAGCCCGTTTAAAATAACATGCGCAAATTTGTCCTTTTAATGATACTGGGTATGTTTTTCGCGGGGCCTGTTTATGAGGCTTCCGCGCATTCGACGGTGTTTAGCTATGCCAAACCCAAGATCTACAAGAAGAAAAAAGGCTTTCTTTGGGGACTATTCAAAAAGAGGCCCAAAAAGTGTGATTGCCCTAATTTATAATCGGGTTTAACCAAGAGTCTGCACGAGTACCTGGTTCATTACTATTCAACCAACGTTTTCGGTCAGCCTCTTGGTTTTCATTTTGAGGTTCCCGCACCTCAATATCAGCATCCATAAAGATAACGGTCATGACTTCGCGCATGGTATCGGAATGATTCCCTGGCGCTGCATGCAAGGTCCATCCCATGTGAAATGTCGCATCTCCGGCAGCCATCGTTTTTTGAGCCACAATCGGAAAACCTTGATCCCGTACATAAGTTGCGATCGTTTCCTCTGATTTGTCTGAGATAGGCATAGGGGGCAATTTCACGCCTTGCGTACCTGAGGCAAATGTCAACATCCCCATCTCTTCTGTTATATCCACGAGTGGCATCCACATCGTAACAGTTTTCGGATTACTTAAAGGCCAATAATATTGATCTTGATGCCAGGGAGTATGCCCACCTCCCGCTTCTTTAAATAAGGCTTGATCGTGGTATAAGCGAACCTGCTTAACGCCTAATAAATCCGCAGCGATTTGACCAAAGCGTTTTGCCAGGACAAATTCTTTAATCTTTGCATTCTCTTCCCACAAATTCATCATCTGTAAAAACGCTTTCCCGTACGTATCACGTTCCTCCATTGGCTTTTGCTTCTTTCGAAAATCGTCGGCCCATTCCACAATAGCGTCCCGATAGGGACTTAATGCTTTATTAGGCATTACTTCTGACAAATAAATATGTCCATTAAGCTGAAAATCAGCAATTTGATGGGCTTGAAGCGGATAGTTTGTTTGTAACATAGAAATAGATTTGCTGCAAAATTCTTGAAAATAGATGGCTTTGAACACATCAATCTTAGCAAAAAATAATGCAATTTTACCTGATAACGATTTACCGACTTATTAGTCAGCTAAAATGAAAGCTAGTTTAGAACATTTGGACCCTCAAGAAAACAGTTCTTTCCAACTGAAGGAAGTTATTCAAAATCGATTTGATGCCCCATATCATTATCATCCCGCATTTGAGTTGACATTGATTATTTCCGGGGAAGGCAAACGATTCGTGGGAAACCACATCACGGATTTTCATCCAGGGGATTTAGTTCTACTCGGATCAAACCTACCGCATTGTTGGCAAAATCACCGCCAAGACTGGCTAACAGAAACGGAGGATGCCCAACAAGCACAGGCATTAGTCATTCACTTTACGCAAGATTTTTTGGGGGCGGACTTTTTCAATAAACCGGAATGCCGGGCTATTAAGCAATTATTAGAGAAATCGCGTGGAGGCTTTGCCATTCAAGGTCCTACGCAGGATCGTGTCGTGCGTGAAATGTTGGCACTGAAGGAATTGAATCCATTTGCACGTTTAATGTCCTTGTTGAATATATTACACCTCATCAGTACGTCGGGGGCGGATACGCAAGCGATTGATACAAACGAGGTAAACTATCAGCTTTCAAGTACTGACTTGGATCGCATCAACCGTATTTATGCCTATGTGATTGCTAATTACACGCAGGAGGTACATTTAGATGAGGTAGCACACTTAGCCAATATGACAGAAACCGCTTTCTGCCGGTATTTTAAAAAGGTAACGAAAAAAACATTTGTGTCGTTGGTGACAGAATTTCGCATTAAGCATGCCTGCGAATTATTGCGTTCGAGCAATAAACCGATGGTCGAGATTTGTTTTGAAAGTGGATTTGGGAATCTATCACACTTTAATAAGCAGTTCAAGCAATACATGAATGAAACGCCTTTGCAGTACCGGAAATTAGTTCGGGAATGGGAGGTGAAGTAAACGCTGCCGGGGTCTTCAGACCCCGGCAGCGTTAGCAAAAATCAGCGTTAAAGTGAAAACCACCTAATAAAAAACTGATAATAAACTGATTATTTTTTCGCAGGGAAAAGAAGGCTCAAACCGATGCTCACGCTCAATATTCCAAGAATCACCCCTAAAGAAGCCAAGGTTCCAAAGCCCCACATTTCCAAATAATGGTGACCAATCATCTTCAATCCGACAAAACTGAGTAACACCCCCAAGCCCATCGGCAAGAAGCGAAACAAGCCCATCAAGCTCGACAAAAAGAAGAATAAAGAACGTAAACCCATCACAGCAAATACGTTGCTGAAAAATACAATATAAGGATCTTTCGAAATCGAAAATATCGCAGGAATCGAATCCACGGCAAATAATATATCCGTAAAGGCAATCACCACAACAATGACGAAAATGGGTGTAATAAATATTTTACCTGTATGCTTCATGCGCACAAAGAATCGACCAATCACATTTCGCTTGTAAACATTAAAGTATTTAGACAACAGTTTAACAACGGGATGATCACCCGGATCAATTGACTCTTCGTGTTCTTTGGAAAATAGAATTTTGACCCCCGTATACACTAAAAATGCCCCAAACAAATAAATAATCCAATCAAACTTCTGCAATAAAGCCGCACCTAAGAATATAAATATCAACCGCAACACAATTGCTCCCAAAATACCCCAAACCAATATCTTCTTGTAATAGCGCTTCTGAACACCAAAGGAGTTAAATATCAAAATAAATACGAACACATTATCCGCAGACAAAGAATACTCAACCAGGTAACCGGTAATAAATTCCAATGATAAATTATCCTGAAAAACAGCAAGTTGATCAAAATAAGATCCTGAACCTAGATCAATGTGCGGCGCATAAGCTTGTTGGACCGCTTTCAATCCAGCCACATCTTGAATACCATGAACCATCGCCCCATTGTAACCCAAAAACACATAAAAAATGATCGCCAATAATACCCATGCCCCGCTCCAAAAACCCGCTTCCTTAAAACTAACCTCAGCCGCACCTTCCTTTTTGAACACGCCTAAATCCACCAACATGACAGCGATAACAGCCACCGAAAAGACAAGAAAAAATAGCGTTTCACTCATAAATAAGTATTTTTACATTTTGAAGGCACAAAGGTCGTAAAATTTGGCCAATATTATATGTACGAAGGCAAAAAGGTAATCGTCGTAATGCCCGCTTACAAAGCAGCATTGACACTTGAAAAAACTTACAAGGAAATCCCGCACGATTGGGTGGATGAAGTCATTCTGGTGGATGACTATAGCCCAGACAATACCGTGGAAGTGGCCCAACAAATTGGAATCAAACACATCATCCGCCACGATAAAAACAAAGGTTACGGCGGAAACCAAAAATCGTGCTACACGAAAGCATTGGAATTAGGTGGTGACATTGTTATCATGCTTCACCCCGATTATCAGTATACCCCGATGTTATTAAAAGCCATGATTTCGATCATCGGGAACGGGCTATATCCAGTTGTTTTTGCTTCGAGAATTTTAGGCAAAGGAGCCTTGAAAGGTGGCATGCCCATTTATAAATACATTGCCAATCGCATCTTGACATTATTCCAAAACATTCTGATCGATCAAAAACTTTCCGAATACCACACAGGATATCGCGCGTTTTCAAAAGAAGTGCTAGAAGCCGTGGATTTCACGAAATGCGATGATGATTTCGTCTTTGACAATCAAATGATTTTACAAATCTTCTGGAAAGGTTTCGAAGTAGGCGAAGTAACCTGCCCAACCAAATATTTTGAGGAAGCCTCATCGATTAACTTCAAACGCAGTTCGATCTACGGGCTTGGCGTAATCTGGTATTCCATCCGTTACCGCCTCGCAAAATGGGGCTGGAAATGGGATCTCATGAACTAAACAAAAAGGCATTGCAATCGCAATGCCTTTTTTATTTATAAACGCACCGAAAGCCCCATTAAGAAATTAAAACCCGCCTGCGGGTAATAAAAATTCTCGGTGGTTGTCGCTCCTGCATATTGATAACTATACGTATAGCCATTGGAGACATATTGCTCATTCGTAATATTGTTCAACAATAAACTGTAAGCAAATCGCTTCTTAAATCGATATTGAATTCGAATATCACGTGTTATATAAGCCGGAATTGATCGAGCATCAGAAGACGTATTATCTAAATATTGCTTCCCTACATATTTACGTAACAGACTTGCCTCAAACGGACCGTTCGTATAAGTCCACGTAATTCCTGCTATCATCGATGGAGAAAAAGCGATATCCGTCGTACCATGATCAATAAGGACCGTTTCATAATTTTCATAATCAATCATTTTCTCTTGAAAATCCCTAATTCGATTCTGACTCAACGTCGCATTAGCTTCCAATCTAAACCGCTTCGACACCTGATAGTTCATGATTGCCTCCAATCCCATGCGATAACTTGAAGCCACATTTGTCCGAATAGCATCTCCTGTCGAGTTTATCGCTCCGGTTAAAACCAATTGATCCGTATAATTCATCCAATATCCATTCAATTGATAAGATATTTTGGACCGAGCACCCTGTAATCCTAACTCCAAATCTTGCAAAAATTCAGCACGCGGTGTTGCCCCTGGGTTATCGACAAAATCTTGTCGGCTGGGCTCTTTGCTCCCAACCGCATAAGACGCATAAACCTTAGCACCCGGAGAAATTTGATGCGTAATACCGATCTTCGGATTGATGAATTGATAAGTCCAAACTTGACTAATATCCTGCATCTTATCGGCAGTGCCGGCCATCTTATGACCTACGGTACGGTATTGCAAATCCATGTAGGCATTCCATGCGGATGCAATCGCCCAATTCGCTTTGGCATATAGATTCAAATCCGTTTTCTGAGACCGACTGCGATACCACTCATGCCCCACATAGGCCACCGGCTGAATCAACAATCCATAATGCCGACCGATGTAACGGTTCCAAGCTCCACCAAAGGTCAATTTTACCCGCTGCGAACCTTCATATTTTAAAGCAAATGTCGAGCCGTAAAAATCATTGTCGAGCCATTTTTGACGCACGACATCAACGATAGGTTTGTCCGTAATCCCATAAGCACTTAAATCCGCCGATGGTTTAAATTCCTCAAAATACCCGCGCCCATAGGTATAATGAAAATTCCAATCCAAATCCCAGTTGGGCGATACCCGATGATTCGTCAACAACTGCAAATGGTCTTGGGAATAATTATCCGTCTGATTTGCGTAGGTGTAATAATTGTAGGTCCGGCCACTTGAAAGCAAATTATCCGCCTCCGCTGACGACAAATAATTCCGATCAATGTAGGCTTGCATATCGGTTACAGAACCCGAAATTCGAGATTCAGGCGTACCATACCAGGATTGATAGGTCTTTTCTCGACCCGTAAAATAATTGAAACGTATAAAGGAGTTTTTAGCAAAATAGGCGGCCGACAAATAAGCCGATTGTAAGTTGGAAGCTGCACGATCAATGTAGCCATCCGAAACAATTCGAGACAATCGCCCATCCACGGTAAACTTACCATTCATCAGACCCGTCCCCACTTTCAAGGTTGTTTTCAATGTCCCAAAAGAACCTACCGAAGCATTCAAATCAGCATATGCCTTTTCTTCAAAGGTGTTTGTCTGCATGTTCACTGACCCGCCAAAAGCACCCGCACCGTTGGTTGACGTTCCGACCCCGCGCTGAATCTGTACAGAGTTAACCGACGAGGCAAAATCAGGCATATTTACCCAATAGGTCCCTTGCGATTCTGAATCATTTACTGGAATGCCATTGATTGTCACATTCACCCGCGTCGCATCACTACCCCGAATTCGAATACCCGTATAACCGACCCCGGCTCCGGCATCTGAAGTTGTTACCACGGAAGGCGTGAAATTCAATAACGTGGGCATGTCTTGACCCAGATTGCTTTTCCCTAACGCTTGAGCGGAAACATTGGTATACGCCATGGCAGAATTTTCGTCCGCACGTGTGGCTTTCACGACAACCTCGTCCTGTAAAAAACTCGAACGTTGAAGAAGTATCCGAGCAGCATTTGATGCAGAAACTTCATGCGCTTGATAGCCCACAAACGAAACGGTTAATTTTGTTGCCTGAGAAACGTCAGACAAGGTAAAGTGCCCTTTAGAATCCGTCAGTATGCCTCGTTGGCTTCCCTGTACGCGCACCGAAGCACCCCATAAAGGCAAATTCGTTTCTTGATCCAAAACGATACCTTCGACCTTTTGGCCGAATAACACATGCGTAATAATTAAAAAAAACAGCGTCGTTAGCTTTTTCATGTTTGAAAAGTTTAACAACAGGTAAAGGAGTCAAATCCTGTTTGATTTAACAATAACCCTTATTTTTTTGATTTTTTCCGAGTTTTCAGCGCTAAAAACTCGACAAAATCCCTTCGACGGCATTACCCGTATCAGGTTCAATGGGTATAATCTCAGCCTTTTTTAGAGGCACCCCTTTTTGTGGATGCACAAAGTTACAAATTTTTCTACCTTTGCAAGCCATTCGCCTGTTCAGAATTTTATGATTGTCAAAGAGTTTCTTTCCCTATACAAATCAGACGGGATTGTTCAACACATCGCTGAACAAATTCATCGTCCTGAGCCACAAAACACCTACATCAAAGGACTTTGTGGTGCCTTGGATACCGTTCTCATTGCATCTTTACTGAAAGAAAACAATCCTTTCTTAATTATCTGCGAGGCAAAAGAAGAGGCGCAATATGTGCTAAATGACCTGCAATCACTTGTGGGAGAATCAGCCGTCATCCTCTTCCCAATGTCCCACAAAAGACCCTATGAATGGGAGGAGGTCGACAATGCCAATGTGCTCATGCGCGCAGAAGTGCTGAACGTACTGAGCAATTACAACAAGCAAGCATTAATCATCGTCAGCTATCCCGAAGCCATGACGGAAAAGGTGATTAACCGAAAATCTTTGGTTAAAAACACCCTTTCGATTCGCGTGGGGGACAAAATTGATCGCAATTTTGTGGCGGAAACGCTGAATGAATATGATTTTGAACGCACCGACTTCGTCTACGAAGCGGGACAATATTCCGTACGAGGGGGTATTTTGGACGTATTTTCGTATGCGGCGGAATACCCTTACCGACTCGATTTCTTCGGTGACGAGGTTGATAGCATCCGAACCTTTCACCCAGAAACACAATTATCCATCCAATCCGTTTCGGCCATGCACCTCATTCCCGATGTGCAAACGAAATTGGTTCAGGAAACGAGGGAATCTTTCTTCACTTTTTTACCTTCAACGACACGCATTTGGCTGAAGGATTTTAGCATGCTCATCGATGCGATAGAGACGAATTTCGAAAAGGGAGAAGCCGCATATTTGGCAAATAGCAGTTCGGATATCAATGTATTGAATAAACCAGAAGAGCGCTGGGAGACGAATAAAAGCATCAAAAAATCCTTACAGCAATTTACCTGTGTAGAATTTGGAAAACGGACGCACCTGAAAAATAGTCAAACGATTATCTATCCTTCCAAAAACCCAGGTGTTTTCCAAAAAGATTTCGAACGACTCGCAAATACGCTGTTAGACAACCAAACAGCTGGATTTCAAAACATCATTTGCTCGGAATCTCCAAGGCAATTGGAGCGCCTTGATGTGATTTTCAACGAAATCAATACCAGCATTCAGTTTAAGCCGTTGCAGATTTCCTTGCGGGAAGGTTTCATCGACGAACAAACAAATATTGCCTTTTATCCAGATCATCAATTATTTGATCGTTTTCATCGCTCCAAAGAGAAAAACAAGTTCTCCAAAAGCAAAGCGCTAACCCTAAAGGAATTACGAAGTCTTCAAGTCGGCGATTTTGTTACCCATGTCGATTACGGCATCGGCCGCTTTGCTGGATTAAATTTGATTGAAACTTCGAACGGCGAACAAGAAGTCATCCGATTAATCTACCGCGATGATGATGTGCTATCCGTTTCCATTCATTCGCTGCATAAAATTTCTAAGTATGCGGGCAAGGAAGGCGCACCGCCAACCATGTCGAAATTGGGGACCCCCGAATGGGAAAACAAGAAATCCCGCGTTAAAAAACAGGTCAAAGACATCGCGAAGGAACTCATTTCCTTGTATGCGAAACGTAAAAATGCGCCCGGGTTTGCCTTTTCGCGTGATACCTACCTGCAAGCCGAATTAGAGTCATCCTTCTTGTATGAGGATACACCTGACCAGGCTAAAGCCACTTCAGATGTCAAAGTCGATATGGAAAAGCCTCACCCAATGGACCGTTTGGTCTGTGGCGATGTGGGCTTTGGTAAAACCGAAATAGCCATTCGTGCCGCATTTAAGGCCGTAGCCGATTCAAAACAAGTGGCTGTTTTAGTGCCAACAACCGTACTTGCCATGCAACATTACCGCACGTTTCATGATCGTTTAGCTGCATTCCCATGCAAAGTGGAATACGTGAACCGATTTAAGTCGGCGAAACAAATCAAGGAAACCTTGGAACGGGTTGCTAATGGGCAAACGGATATTTTAATTGGTACCCATCGATTAGTCAACAAAGACGTGCATTTCAAAAATTTGGGCCTTATGATTATCGATGAGGAGCAGAAGTTTGGGGTGAAGGTCAAAGATCGTTTAAAAGAAATGCGTGTGGATGTGGATGTGTTAACATTAACAGCAACCCCAATTCCTCGGACTTTGCACTTCTCCTTGATGGGAGCGCGCGATTTATCGATTATTGCGACACCGCCACCCAATCGCCAACCTGTTGAGACAAAATTAGTTGTCATGACCGATGAGTTATTGCGCGACGGTGTTCGGGACGAGTTGGCCCGCGGCGGACAGGTCTTTGTTGTCCATAATCGAATTAACGAATTAGAAAGTACGGCCAATCGTATTTTACGTTTGGTTCCCGATGCGAAGATTGGTGTGGCGCATGGGCAGATGGAGGGAGATAAGCTCGAGAAAATCATGATGGATTTCATCGAAGGGAATTATGACGTTTTGGTCGCGACTAACATCATCGAATCCGGATTGGATATCCCCAATGCGAATACGATTTTCATTATTAACGCGAATCATTTTGGTTTATCTGACTTGCACCAAATGCGCGGTCGGGTAGGTCGATCCAACAAAAAGGCTTACTGTTATTTAGTAACCCCATCCCTATCAGCCTTAACGAGTGATGCGCGCAAGCGATTGAGTGCGTTGGAGGAATTTTCAGATTTGGGCGATGGAATCAAGGTTGCGATGCGAGATTTGGACATTCGAGGAGCGGGGAATTTATTAGGGGCGGAACAATCAGGCTTTATCAATGATTTGGGATACGATATGTATCACAAAATTTTGGATGAGGCGGTACAAGAATTGAAGGAGAATGAATTTAAAGCACTCTTTGAAACAGATTTAAGTGAAATTGCGGAGGCCTTGAAGGTCGATTGCCAAATAGAAACCGATTTACGGGTATTGATTCCGGAAGATTATGTATCGAGTATTTCCGAACGTTTAGGTTTGTACACACGCTTGGATGAGATTGATGACGAGACGAGCCTGACAGGATTTGTCACTGAAATGGAAGATCGTTTTGGTAAAATGCCTTTGGAAGTCCAAGACATGATTGACTTGGTGCGCTGCCGGTGGAAGGCGCAAGTCTTGCGCGTGGAAAAAATCACCTTGAAGAGCAATATTTTGAAATTGTATTTCGTTTCAAAAGAGATTCCGCAGGAGATTGTACTTAAGGTTATTCAATTTGTTAATGGCAAAAAAGGACAATGTCAGCTTCGTGAAAAATCAGGAAAAATGATTTTACAAGTGGACAGAATAAGCACCATCCCAGAATTAAACACTATTTTGGTGGATATTTTGGGATAGCATAGCAGGATTAAGTTGATTTTTATACCTTTGTTTTTCAAATTCTGACGAAAGAGCATATAGATGATTGCTAAATTATTAAACGTACTAGGCCTTTGTGCTAGCTTATTCATGTTGACTTCCTGCCCAGGTGGCTTGAAAGGTGGACTTGCTAGTGGATCAAAGCCCAATAGTGTCAATATCGGTAATGTTTCAACAACAACCGGATTAGCCTACAATACCAAAAACGGTTTTCAGGTAGACAAAAAATTCACCGGACAATTAACAGGTCCTAACTTGGTTTTCATTGAAGGAGGTCGTTTCACGATGGGTTCTTTGGAAGAGGATGTGTTAGGATTACACGACAATATCGAGCGTACAGTGTCTGTTCAATCCTTTTATATGGATGAAACGGAGATTGCAAACGTACATTATTTGGAATATTTGAGTGCCGTTAAAAAGGATTCGACACAAGATTTTTACGAATCAGCATTGCCTGATACGACTGTATGGCGCAATGATTTAGCCTTTAATGATCCTTATGTAGAGCAATATTTACGTTTCCCTGGTTTCCGTATGTATCCTGTGGTGGGAGTTTCTTGGAAGCAGGCAACCGATTACTGTATTTGGAGGACGGCAGCTGTTAATAACAATTTGGCCGCAGCACCCGCTTCAAAAATGAAATTGCCGAAGAAATCAGCGGCAGGCGCAGCAACTACAGCAGCGGCACCTCGAACCAATGCGAATGCGCGTTTGACAATCGAATCAGGCCGTGTGTTACCATCTTACCGTCTTCCTACAGAGGCAGAGTGGGAATATGCAGCGAAGGCCATGATTGGTACGCAGCAACAAGATGAGAATCAGGTAAACCAACGGATTTATCCATGGGATGGTCCATCATTGCGCGAGTCATCGGGTAAAGGTAGGGGAACGATGCTTGCCAACTTTAAGCGTGGACGCGGGGATTATGCCGGTATTGCAGGTAAGTCGAATGACGGTGCCATTATCACAGCAGAGATTTACAAATATGCCCCTAACGATTTTGGTTTATACCAAATGGCGGGTAACGTGAATGAGTGGGTACAAGATTTGTATCGTCCATTATCATTCCAAGACTTTAACGATTTGAACCCGGTTCGACGTAATGACAAGGAAGATAAGGAGTCTCGTTACGACAGCAAGAACAATCAATCTTTGATTACGAATAAAGTACGTGTGTACAAAGGTGGATCATGGGCAGATGTGGCATATTGGTTAGCGCCAGGTTCTCGTCGTTTCTTAGATGAAGATTCTGCAACGGCAACGATTGGATTCCGTTGTGCGATGATTTCTGCGGGAACAAACAAATAACAAAAAGCTTATTTCAAGGCTGCTAGTGTGAACAAGGAAACCTCCTTGGCACCAGCAGCCTTTATTTTTTCTGCTGCGGCTAATAAAGTTGCGCCTGTCGTCAACGTGTCATCCACGACAAGGACATGCCTGCCCTTTACATCAGCCAAGACCTCGAATGAATCTTTTAGAATTTCAAAACGATGTGACCGATCCTGCCCGATGAGCGAGTTCGTTTGCGTAAGTTTCTGCAAGGCCTGGGGAAGGATGGGAATTTGTAATCCTTTGGCAAGGCCATTTCCAATGCATTCGGCTTGATTATATGAGCGCTCACGAAGTCTTTGGGGGTGCAAAGGGATGGGAATAACGCAATCAACCTCTTGAAAAAAATGGGACTTTTTCAATGATTGCCCAGCCCAAAGCCCTAAATATTCGCCTAAATCTTCTGCCCCTTTATACTTAATAGCGTGCATGAGATGCTGCACGCGCCCTCCAGCTGCGAAAATAAAAAAGGACTGAACCTCATGATAGGTGAACAGACCATCAAACTTCGCGCGAAGCCACCAAGGGGAATTTTGTGCGTAATCGACTCGAGCTAAGGAGATTCGGCAATAGGTACAGATAAATTCTTCCGACTCAAAAAGGGGGTCTTCGCAAGCGAAACAGAGCTTTGGGTAAAGCAATTGTAAAAAGGCATTAAACATCTACGAAATATTTTTGTATTTAATTAAGTTTCAGTAATTTTGCACCCCTAAACGAGTACCTAGACAAATCATTGTCCAAGTATTTGATAATTAACAAACGGATTAAAAAATCATTTCATAATTAACCTTTTAAAATGGCACGCGATTTAAAATTCACTAGAAACATCGGTATTGCTGCGCACATTGATGCGGGTAAGACCACGACCACGGAACGTATCCTGTATTATGCAGGGGTTTCCCACAAAATCGGTGAGGTACACGATGGTGCGGCAACAATGGACTGGATGGAGCAAGAGCAGGAACGTGGTATCACGATTACTTCTGCGGCAACAACAGTAGGTTGGAAATACCGCGATCAAGATTACCACATCAACATTATTGATACTCCAGGTCACGTTGACTTTACAGTAGAGGTAAACCGTTCATTACGTGTATTAGATGGTCTAGTATTTTTATTCTCTGCCGTTGACGGTGTAGAGCCACAATCGGAAACGAACTGGCGCTTAGCGGATAACTACAATGTAGCACGTATTGGTTTCGTTAACAAGATGGACCGTTCAGGTGCTGATTTCTTAAACGTGTGTAAGCAAGTAAAAGAAATGTTAGGTAGCTACGCGGTGCCTTTGCAATTGCCTATCGGAGCTGAAGAAGGATTCGAAGGGGTAGTTGACTTAGTTAACTTCCGTGGTATCAAATGGAACGAGGCAGATAAAGGAATGACATTCACTGAGGTACCTATCCCAGATGATATGTTAGAAGAGGCGACTGAATACCGGGAGAAATTATTAGAAGCGGTAGCTGAGTTTGATGAGACTTTGATGGAGAAATACTTCGAAGATCCTACATCTATCACAGAAGATGAAATCTTAGCCGCTTTACGTGCAGCGACGATCTCTATGAAAATTGTTCCAATGCTTTGTGGTTCATCTTTCAAAAACAAAGGTGTTCAAACGATGTTGGATTATGTCATGGCTATCTTACCATCTCCGATGGACAAAGAAGGCGTAAAAGGTACTCACCCAGATACAGGTGAAGAGATCATGCGCAAGCCGAGCGAGTCTGAGCCTTTCGCGGCTTTGGCCTTTAAAATTGCAACGGATCCTTACGTGGGTCGTTTATGTTTCATCCGTGCGTATTCAGGTGGATTAGATTCAGGTTCTTATGTATTGAACAACCGTTCAGGAAACAAGGAGCGTATCTCTCGTATCTTCCAAATGCACGCGAACAAGCAAAATGCCATCGAGCGTTTAGGTGCAGGTGATATCGGTGCGGTAGTAGGTTTCAAAGACATCAAAACGGGAGATACCCTTTCTGATGAGAAACACCCAATCGTATTAGAAGCAATGGATTTCCCAGAGCCAGTTATCGGATATGCAATTGAGCCTAAGAAAACGGCTGATGCAGATAACTTCTCTAAAGCGATCACGAAGTTGATCGAAGAAGATCCAACGTTACAAGTTGAGTCTAACGAAGAGACTGGTCAAACGATCATCAAGGGTATGGGTGAACTTCACTTAGAGATCATCATCGACCGTATGCGTCGTGAGTTCAAAGTAGAAGTAAACCAAGGTGCTCCTCAAGTAGCTTACAAAGAGTCTTTAACGAAGACAACTGAACACCGTGAGGTTTACAAGAAACAATCAGGTGGTCGTGGTAAGTTTGCTGATATCGTATTTGAAATCGGACCAAGAGAAGATGACAAACCAGGTTTAGAATTCGTTAACAATATCGTGGGTGGTGTGATTCCTCGTGAATT
>JBDLUL010000062.1:0-12138 GCA_039805345.1 Bacteroidota bacterium
TTGCCTACCGAAGTAGTCCGTACGGGAATCGAACCCGTGTTTCATCCGTGAAAGGGACGTGTCCTAACCCCTAGACGAACGGACCATTATTTATTTTGGTGGCACAAAGGTAGGATTTTCCCTTTTAAATCCAAACTCCTGCTTCAAAAAAAAGCTTATTTTTTTCTAATTAATTTTCGCTATTTTAGCCTTATCATTGAAAATGAACCCCTTATGGCAATTATAAAACCCTATTCAAGACTGTCCGATTTTGACGTAGCGCTTTTCTTAAATGGCAAACACACACGCCTTTACGAAAAATTAGGCGCCTTCGAAATCGAACACGAAGGTGAAATCGGTACTTTTTTTGCTGTCTGGGCTCCTAACGCCGAGGCCGTTCATGTCATCGGAAATTTTAATTTTTGGGATAAATTTTCTCATCCATTACTCAAACGATGGGATGCCTCAGGTATATGGGAAGGTTTTATTCCCGGTGTACGTCAGGGAGAAACCTATAAATACGGCATTCAAGCCAAATCTGGGGAGTATTTGGAAAAATTAGATCCCATGGGTCTTTTTTGTGAAATTCCTCCCAAAACAGCCAGCATCGTTTGGTCCACCTATAAAGAATGGAACGATGCGCCCTGGATGGAAAACCGCAAATCCAAAAATGCTTTAGACGCACCCATGTCCGTCTATGAAGTCCATTTAGGCTCTTGGCAAAAGACCCTCGATGACCAATACCTAACCTACGACGATTTCGCAGATAAACTTGTCCCCTATGTCAAGGAAATGAATTTTACCCACGTAGAATTCATGCCAGTCATGGAACACCCCTATGCACCGTCATGGGGTTATCAAATTACCGGATATTTCGCACCATCCTCCCGTTTTGGAGATCCTCAAGGATTCATGCGCCTCGTCGAACGCTTCCACCAAGAAGGAATCGGCGTTATTTTGGACTGGGTTCCCTCCCACTTCCCAGGTGATGCACACGGCTTGAAGGATTTCGACGGCACACCGATTTACGAACATCCGGATCCGAGAAAAGGGTATCACCCCGACTGGAAATCCTACATTTTCGATTACGGCCGAACGGAAGTACGGAGCTTTTTATTATCCAATGCCGCTTTTTGGTTGGAGCGCTACCACATCGACGGATTACGCGTAGATGCCGTGGCATCCATGCTTTACCTAGATTATTCACGCAACGACGGCGAATGGGTTCCAAACGAATTTGGCGGAAACCACAACCTCGACACAATCTCATTCTTACAGGATCTCAATGTCCATATGTATGGAGAATTCCCTGATATTCAAATCATTGCAGAGGAATCTACCTCATTCAATGGGGTAACAAAACCCGTTTTCATGGGAGGCTTAGGTTTTGGTCAAAAATGGATGATGGGTTGGATGAACGACACCCTTCGTTTCTTCCAAAAAGACCCGATACACCGTCAGCATCACCTCAATGAGCTGACATTTTCCTTGATCTACGCATTCACAGAAAATTTCTGCTTACCACTTTCTCACGATGAAGTCGTATATGGCAAGCAATCCTTGCTCAATAAAATGCCAGGCGACGAATGGCAAAAATTTGCCAATCTGCGCTTACTTTTTGCCGAACAATTTACACACCCAGGCACGAAATTAATTTTCCAAGGGGGTGAATTTGGCCAAAAGGAAGAATGGAACCACAGTGTGAGCCTCGACTGGCATTTAACGGAATACGCTTCTCATAAAGGGATTCAAGAAACAATGAAAGCCCTAAATAAGCTGTACCGTGAAGAACCAGCTTTGTACAAGAAACAATTTTCGCATGAAACCTTCGAATGGTTAGAATCCAATGATCAAGGAAATTCAGTGATTAGCTTCTTACGTAAAGGCGAAAGCAATAAAGAACAATTAATCATTATTCTCAACTTAACGCCTGCCCCGCGTGAAGATTACCGCATCGGTGTTCCGCTACCAGGTGTTTGGAAGGCAATATTTAATTCAGATAAAGGTGAATTTGGAGGTTCCGACTACCCTACAAAGGGCGCCGTGATGACCGAAGAGTATGGATGGCATGGCAAAGCATTCTCCATTTCAATCAACCTACCTCCCCTGTCTTGCTTGATCCTAAAGGCTTAATACAAAAAGGCGGAAACAATAAAGACTCAGAAAAATTCCGAGCCTTTATTCAATCCGCCTAAGTAGTATTTGTATAATCAAGCTTTTGTAAGCCCTTTTAAATCAATATTGTACACAAAAATACTATTATATTTCAATTTTTGAAATATTAGGGGGAAAATTTATACTATTCGAATAATTAATGTTTTTTGGCCAAGATATCCTCCATATCGGAGAGCTCCACTTCGAGTGCTTTGGTCGAAATCGTAATCTCCCAAGCGCTCAGCATCAAGGCAACGCTCATGCCTAGTAAGGCAATTCCGAAAAACCAGCGCGCAACCACTTGCATCTCAAAGAAGATGAAAAACATGCAGATAACACTCAGGATAAGACTCAAGATTGCAATGATTTGCATATTTTGAATCAATTTCATCCGTAAACGCAGGTTTTCAATTTGTTTCAAAATCGAATCATCCGGATTCTGTTGGAACTTTTCATGCAGCCCACGAATCAATGAGGCCATCGACATGAATCGATTTGTAAACGCGATCATCAACAAAGAAACTGTTGAGAACAATAATGCCGGGGTACCTATGCCTAATTCCATCCTATTTGATATAATATTCGTCTAAATACATGGCCATTTCTTCTTGAACTTTCTTTGCCTCCCGTTTTGCATCCACCGCAGGATTATCTCCTGCATAAATAATTCCGCGGGATGAATTGACCAATAATCCTACGCGTGAATTCATGGCATATTTGGAAACATCAGCTAAACTCCCCCCTTGTGCCCCCACACCAGGAACCAAAAAGAAGTTATCTGGCGCAATTTCTCTTGCTTTTTGCAAGAAATCAGTACGTGTCGCACCAATCACGAACATCATTTCCTCCGGAGAACCCCATGTTTGCGCTAAACGCATGACGCGCTCGTACATGGGAATGTAATCTTCCGACTTCGTCATTTGAAAGTCATGGCTACCCGAATTCGAGGTAAGTGCCAATAAAATAACCCATTTATCTTCAAAACGCAGAAACGGTTCCACAGAATCATGGCCCATGTAGGGAGCAACCGTGACCGAATCGAAATTGAATCCCGCACATGTTGGATCAAAAAACGTTTGTGCATACATGAAGGCTGTATTTCCGATGTCTCCTCTTTTAGCATCTGCAATCGTGAAAATATCCTTTGGAATATAGTCCATCGTTTTTTGCAAACTCTCCCATCCTTTTGGACCAAATGCCTCGTAAAATGCAATATTGGGTTTGTAAGCCACAGCAAAATCCGCCGTTGCATCAATCACCGCTTTGTTAAAAGCAAAAACAGGATCCGCTTCATTATTAAACATAGAAGGGATTAATTTAGGATCCGTATCCAAGCCCACACACAAAAATGAGCGCTTATTTTCTATCTGCTTAACTAATTCGGTTGAATTCATGTGCTTTTGGGAAAAGGCATTGTATTAATGCCTAAATATCGATAATTTTGGCACAAATTAAGGCCTTTCCTAGGCAAAATCAAACAAAGGAATTTAAATTCTATGCAATTTATCCAGCACGATCTACCCGGAATTACTGAATATATCCCCACTAAATTTCATGATGACCGCGGTCATTTCTACGAATCATATAACCAAACGCGTTTTGCGGCGAATGGGATTACAGAAAATTTCGTTCAGGATAATTATTCTTATTCCACAGCTGGCGTTATTCGTGGACTTCACTTCCAAAAAGAACCGCACGGACAAGGAAAATTAGTTCGCTGCATGACGGGTAAAGTGATGGACGTCGTTGTCGATTTACGCAAGAGTTCACCTACCTTTGGCCAACATGGAACCTACATCCTAGACGCTGAAATAGGTAATATGCTGTATGTGCCCGTGGGTTTTGCGCATGGTTTTGTTGCGTTGACTGATGCCATTTTTGTATACAAATGCACCGATTTCTGGAACAAAGAGGCCGAATCAGGTATCCGCTGGAACGATCCGACCTTAAACATTTCTTGGGGCGTAGAAAACCCGATTGTATCGGACAAAGACCAAATCTTACCCCTATTTGATCCAAACGAAATAATATTTAAGTAATTTTCATACCTTTGTAACAATGACTCGCAAGCTGATTTTATCAAGCCCATTATTGGAAATAACCATCTCAAGGTTATGCCAAGAGCTCATTGAAAATCAAATTCAAGATACAGAAACTGTTATTCTAGGCTTGCAGCCCCGCGGAATCTATTTCGCAGAACGCATTGCCGCAGAATTAGGCAAACAATTAAACACCTCTTTTCAAGTAGGACGTTTAGATGCCACCTTCTTCCGAGATGATTACCGTCGACGAGATACCATCGCTCCCAATTCAACGGATATATCCTTTTTGATTGAGAATAAACGCGTTATCCTTGTGGATGATGTGTTAGCGACTGGCCGAATGGTCCGAGCTGCCTTAGACGCGATGAACTCCTTTGGCAGACCAACAAAAGTAGAATTATGTGTCTTAATTGACCGTATATATAACCGAGATCTTCCGATTAACGCAGACTACGTAGGTAAAAGTGTCAATACACTTCCAACCGAAAAAGTACTCGTGGAATGGAAAGAACAAGGTCACGAAGCAGATAAAATTTGGTTAATCACCCAATAACAATATGTTGAAATCGCCACACTTATTAGGAATCAAAGATTTAGATGAAGAATCTATTCACCTAATCGTTAAAACGGCTAAAGAATTCAAAGAAGTTCTCAACCGCCCGATTAAAAAGGTTCCTTCCCTGCGTGATGTTACGATTGCCAATGTATTTTTCGAAAACTCTACTCGTACCCGTTTATCATTTGAATTAGCAGAAAAGCGTTTATCGGCCGATACCATCAACTTTTCTGCCTCAGGAAGTTCCGTTAAGAAAGGGGAAACACTTTTAGATACGGTCAACAACATCCTTGCGATGAAAGTGGATATGATTGTCATGCGACATGCAAGTCCAGGTGCTCCACATTATTTAGCGAAACACATCAAAGCGAATATCGTTAACGCAGGTGACGGAACGCACGAACACCCAACACAAGCCTTATTAGATACCTATTCCTTACAGGAAAAATTAGGCGATTTGGCAGGGAAAAACATCGCGATAATCGGGGATATCCTGCATTCACGCGTTGCATTATCGAATATCTATGCCTTGAAAAAACAAGGGGCGAATGTCCGTCTTTGTGGACCTAGCACTTTGATTCCCAAGCATATACAATCCTTAGGCGTCGAAGTTTCGCACGATGTAAAAAGTACGCTGCAATGGTGTGATGCTGCGAATGTTTTGCGGATTCAATTGGAGCGCCAACAAATCAAATACTTCCCTAGTCTACGTGAATACTCCCAATTCTTTGGAATCACGCGCCAGATGTTGGAAGAATTACCCAAAGAAATCGTCTTAATGCACCCAGGTCCGATAAACCGTGGCGTAGAATTAAGTTCAGATGCAGCCGATTCGCCACATTCAATTATCTTGGATCAGGTAGAAAATGGTGTGGCGGTTCGTATGGCAGTGCTTTATTTACTCGCTTCGCGCGGCTAATAACTCCTCATAAGGTTTGAGTAATTGATTACCTGTGACTTGATTTCCACAGGCATAATGCGCTAATGGGCACGATATTTTACCGTGATCTCCACATGGCCTGCATGTTAAATCCTTGATTTCCACAATACGATTCCAAGTCGCTAAAGGCCCAAAGCCAAAAGCAGGTATTGTCGAACAAAAAACGGCCACCGTTGGCGTGTCCACAGCAGAACAAATGTGCATCGGTCCAGAATCATTGACATAAGACATCAAACTCAGTTGGTAAATCCGAATCGCATCAACCAAACCATGTTTTCCAGCCTCATTGATTATTTTGTTTTTCGGACAGGCTTTTTCAATCTCTTCAGCTAAATGAACCTCATTAGGGGCTCCCATCAACACAACAGATTGATTTTCAGGCAATAAATGAATAAAATCTATCCAAACCCGAACGGGTAAGCGTTTTGTTTCCCAAACAGATCCTGGTGAAATACAGATGTATGATTTCGAATTCAATCCTTTGGGCAAGGGGTTAACATCAGGCGACAAATAAGGTTTATAAACTTTCGACCCCAACCAAGATGACAGCAAGGCTGTATTACGTTCTACTTCGTGCTTTCCTGTTCCCCATTCATGTGCTACCCGCTCCGAAAAGAACATAGACAAGGGATTCTTTTCAAATCCAATCACCTTTTTCGCTCCAATAGTTAGGCTCAATAAACCCATTCCAAAGAATCGCTGAGCTACAAAAACTTGATCAAAATGTTCTGCCTGAAATTGAGCGCGTAATGCACGCCAAGAGGCCATTTTTTGTTTTTTATCGTAAGCCCAAACTTTGGCTAGATTCGTATGCGGATAAGCCTGAAAAATGGATTCATTTCCTTTTCGAACCAACAGATGAATGATTGTCTCAGGGGATTCGATGCGTATTTTCTCCAACAAAGAACTAATCAGAATGGCATCTCCCAGAAATGCTGTTTGAATAATAAGTACTTTGTTAACAGATGTCATGAAAAATTTATGCGTGATTCGGCATAAAATTAGTTAATTTTGAAATCTTTTGCGCTACGATTATTTATGAATTCAATTCAGTTAACAACTTTGAACAATGGGATAACGATTGTTCACCGACAAGTTCAGCATACCGAAATTTCACATTTGGGTATTATGTTGGACATCGGTAGTCGGGACGAATTGGACAATGAACAAGGATTAGCGCATTTTTGGGAGCATTTGGCTTTTAAAGGCACCCAAAAGAAAAACAATATGCAGATCATCAATCGCTTAGAAGTTATCGGCGGTGAATTGAATGCCTATACGACAAAAGAAAAAATCTGCTTCCATGCTTCCGTGTTAAGTCCCTATTTTGAACGGGCCCTGGAATTAATCACGGATATCACGTTTAACTCAACCTTCCCAGCGAAGGAAATAGAGAAAGAACGCAGTGTGATTTTGGAAGAAATGGCCATGTATTACGAGGCACCAGAAGATGCTATTCAAGATGATTTTGACGAATTATTATTCCCAAATCACTCCTTAGGCGTCAATATATTAGGCACAAACGATACTGTTAATTCATTCAATAAGAAGGACTTAGATGCCTTTATTGAACGAAATATGGATACCAGTAGGATCGTCATATCGTCCATCGGAAAACATAGCCATGAAAAAGTATTTAAATGGGCCGAGAAACATGTGGGACAGATTCCTGCCAAACGCAATCAGGTCAAACGCATCACGCCACCGAGCATGTTGCCAACAGAGCGCATCACAAAACGAGGACTGAATCAATCGCATGTAGCCTTAGGTAGCCAATCCTATGCCATCAAGCATCCGGATCGTTTGGCATTTTTCATGTTGATCAATTTACTGGGTGGACCATCCATGAATTCACTCTTGAACGTTTCCATTCGAGAAAAAAGAGGCCTCGTTTATTCCATTGAGGCTAATTTTACCTCGTATGTCGATTCGGGATTTTGGGCAATTTATTTTGGAACAGAATCGAATCAGGTCAATAAATCCATCAAGTTGATTCACAAGGAATTCGACAAATTAAAGGATCGTAGTTTAAGCCCGGCACAATTGTTGAAAATCAAATCACAATTAAAGGGGCAAATGGCGATGGCAGAGGAAAGCAATTTGAATTTCATGTTGATGATGGCCAAAAGTCTGTTAGACCGTGAGAAAATTGAAACCATTGAAGAGATTTTTGAGCAAATCGATTTAGTTTCCTCTGAACAATTACAGAAATTAGCCCAAGAAATGTTCCAATCGGAGCAGTTGAGTTACTTGATATTTGAACCCTAATTCGGTGCATCTCTACCTGCATATCCCCTTTTGTCACCAAGCTTGTCACTATTGTGATTTCCATTTTTCTACGCGTTTAGCAGGAAAATCGGAATTAGTTAATGCTATGATCCAAGAGATCGCTCTGCAGAAGGATTACCTTGAGACGCGAGCATTATCAACGGTATATTTTGGTGGCGGAACACCTTCTACGTTGAACCCAACTGAATTATCAGCAATTTTTGAGGCAATCCATGCGCATTTTGACATTTTACAAGGTGCAGAAATCACGCTAGAGGCTAATCCCGAGGATTTAACACCTGAATACCTTAAGGTCTTAAAGGGATTAGGCGTGAACCGTTTAAGTATCGGAATTCAATCATTTCATGCGGCTAATTTGACATTTATGAATCGGAATCACGATGTCTTACAAGCTCGAAAATCCATTCAGGACGCGCAAGCGATTGGATTAACCAACATCAGCATTGATTTGATTTATGGGATTCCATCGAATAATATGGAAATGTTAGAGGAAGACCTTGCTACTGCGGTCGCGACAGGTGTCCAACATATTTCGGCTTATAGTTTAACCATTGAGCCTAAAACGGTCTTTGGACATCAATTAAAGAAAGGCATTTTAAAAGAAACACCGGAAGAAGGTATGTCGGACTGTTTCGAATTCACCCACCAATATTTAGAGAATCACGGCTTTACAGCCTACGAGACATCTAATTTTGCCAAAGCTGGCTATGAATCAAAGCATAATTCAAGTTACTGGAAGCAAAAATCATATTTGGGAATAGGTCCAGCGGCGCATAGTTTTAATCAGACAACTAGACAATGGAATGTAGCCAATAATGCTAGCTATGTTAAGCAAATTTCACAGGGCATTCTTCCAGCCGAAATAGAGCAATTAAGTCCAGAGAACCAGATTAATGAGTACATCATGACGCAATTGCGTACAGATTGGGGAATTGATTTGAGCTTTTTGAGAGAACGTTTCCTAAGCATTCAAGCTACCTTCCCAGAAGAAGAAATTGCGTCTTGGATTTCAAATGGCTATGCGGTTATATCAGGAGATCGATTAAAGCTTGTTGGCCAAGGAAAATTGATTGCAGATGGATTGTCGGCGGAGATCTTCGTTTTGTAGACATTGGAACTTGGACTGTAGAGCCTTATAGGATTGCAAAGCTTGAGACGAATGCAATTCATCGATCCCCAGACTGAAGTCTGGGGTTAAATAACCTTAGGCTTCAGCCTAGGGAGTATACACGAGGTATCAAGTTCCCCAAGCAAACCTTCCAAAGTCCTCAGATAGTAACCCCAGGTTTCAACCTGGGGGACACAGCATGAGCTATCAAGACTAGACAAATACCAAAGATCTTAACTCTTAATTCTTAAATCAATTTTCGTATTTTTGTCCTTTGAACAAATCAGCATCTTTTCCATGGCCAAACGCGTCGATCTTACCAATACTTCCCGCCCTATTCCTAGAGGCAATAAGTTCGAACGTTTAAACAAAGCACCTAAAAAAGGGTCCTCATCCGTCCTAAAGAAAATTGGCCAATTACTCTTGTACGTTTGGATCAGTACGATTGTAGCCGTGGTCCTATTCAAATTTGTGCCGGTTTACTTCACCCCTACCATGGCATCACGAAAAATCGATGCATTGATGGACGGCGAGCCAAGCAAAATACATAGCCAATGGGCTTCCTATGAGGAAATCGACCGCAATTGCGCCTTAGCAGTGATTGCTTCCGAAGACCAATTATTCCCCGAACACCATGGATTTGATTTTGATGCGATGACAACCGCGATTATTAAAAACCAGAAAGGAAAACGAATCAAGGGGGCGAGTACAATATCCCAACAAGTTGCTAAAAATGTTTTCCTGTGGCAGGGGCGCTCCTATTTCAGAAAAGCATTAGAAGCCTACTTTACCGTATTAATTGAATTTATTTGGGGCAAAGAACGCATCATGGAGGTGTATTTAAATGTCGCAGAAACGGGCAAAATGACCTTTGGTGTGGAAGAGGCTTGCAGACGCTATTATGGCCATACTGCCGCTGAAGTGAGCACCACAGAAGCTGCGCGCATCGCCGCATGCCTACCCAATCCCATTCGCTTTTCCATCAAAAATCCATCCGGATATGTAAGCAAACGCACTTCATTTATTAAACGACAAATGAGTGCTTTGGGAGGCAAGAAATTCCTGAGGAATTTATAATAACTCGATTGAAGGGTCCCAGAAATGGGATTTAAAATCAAGGATTTGATCATTTTGAACTCGAATTCCTTCGGAAGTTAGCAATTCCTGCATGCGGTCTCCGCCGAAAAAATTCTTTCCTGTAAGGACCCCATTCCGATTAACCACACGATGCGCTGGAATATCCGTTAGCGTATGTGAGGCGTTCATCGCCCAGCCCACCATCCGCGCACCTCCTTTCATTCCTATATAAGCCGCAATCGCACCATAAGATGTTACGCGTCCCGCTGGAATTTCCCGGACAACTTGATAAATTAAATCAAATGAATTCGTAGAAATAGGCATTAGTCTAATTGACGTTCCGCGATTTCACGTTCTAATTCCGCATACCATTTTGTTCCAAATTTACGAATCAAAGGGTCTTTTAAGAACTTATATACAGGTACTCCTAACTCTTTCCCATGTGAACATGCGTCTGAACAGATTGTCCAACGTTCATAATTAATTGCTTGATATTCCGCCAACTTTTGAATCCGAATCGGATATAAATGACAGGAAATGGGTTTACGAAAATCGGTTTTCCCTGCAAAATAAGCTTGCTCAATTCCACACTTCAAATAACCTTTATCATCGTAAATAGCATAAACACATTCGCGACCAGCGATGATCGGTGTGGAATAGTCTCCGTCGGGTTCTAGAATATAATTGCCTTGTTTTGCAATTTCCGCGATACCATCCTCAGACAAAAATGGTCGAATTTCATCTTGAATGCGATCCATAATCGCTAATTCATCCTGCTCGAGAGGCGCCCCCAAATCACCCTCCACACAACAAGCACCTTTACATTTCGTCAAATCACAGACAAAAAACTCATCCGCAACATCTTCACTAATTACTGTATCGTCAATTAAAATCATAGGAATCAAAATTTACACAAAGGTAAAGCTAATTCTACGATGCGCAATAAAAAGGAATGCCTTCCGTTAAATGAAATATTTTGGTAATTTTGCAATTGCATCAATAACAAAAGCCCGTTTGAAAAAATCCTTCCTACTCATACTGCTTCTTTTATCTGTTGGAAATATTTGGGCTAACCATTCCATACCGGATACTATTTCCATTGGAAATGTTCGAGTTTCCATCCATCCATCAGCTAAACCCATTTTTGAGAAAGAATTTGCGATGTTGGGTGCAAATAAAAAATACGTCGCTTCACTTGTCGACAAGATGCGCCTCTATTTCCCTGTTATAGAACCTATTTTAACAAAAGGAAATATCCCTCCTGAATTTAAATTTTTATGTGTGCAAGAGAGTTCTTTGAATCCAAATGCAGTCTCTACATCAAATGCCGTCGGATATTGGCAATTTAAACTCGAGACAGCCAAGGATGTTGGGCTTAAAGTAGATCAAGATATTGACGAGCGCCGCCACATCATTGAAGCGACAAAAGGAGCTGTCAATTATTTCACGCGCAACAACGGCGTGCTAAACAATTGGGTTAGTACGTTACTTTCCTACCGCGTAGGCTTAGGTACCATCAAAAAACTACCTTATGCAGGTAATTGGGCAGGAAAAACAGAGATTGAGGTGGATTCATCCACCGACTGGTATGTCTTGCGTTTCTTAGCTTACAAGGAATTTTGGGCGGAACAAATGGCGAGCTTACCCGTATTAAATGACAGCACAAATTTGGTAACACACATCGATACCAAAGGTAAAAATCTCTATGAATTATCAGATGAATTAAAGATCAGCTACGATGATTTAAAGCGATACAATGCTTGGATTTTAAAAGATTGGATTCCATCAGACAAAAGCTACACGCTCTATCACCCATCTAACCTGAAGGTATTTAATTCAGATGAAATCAAACAGGAGGAACCCATTTTTACGGCTTCCGTTGATTCAACAAAACTCTATGTACCTACGAAAAAGGTTAAAACACAGAATAAGCAGATTCTAAGCGACCAATTTGAAATTAGAACGCATACGGTTGTATCAGGGGATAATTTAA
>JBDLUL010000063.1:0-24596 GCA_039805345.1 Bacteroidota bacterium
GGAATAGGCAATTCAATTACGGAATAAGTTGATTTCTTTAATCCATATCGATGAATTCTCCTCCACGCCTAAATACAGGCAGTTGGCTAATTCCATCATTGAAGGTATCCAGGCTGGGAAAATTAAACAGGGGGATGTCCTTCCGTCGATCAACGAATTGAGCTTCGAACACTTTATTTCACGCATTACGGTGGAGAAGGGATATAATTATTTGAAGACGTTGGGCATCGTGGAATCTGTGCGGGGGAAGGGTTTTTTCATTAGCGCCGGCAGCGTCCCGGCTAATTTTCGCATCTTCTTGCTATTCAATAAGTTATCTGTTCATAAAAAAATCATTTACGATGCCTTTGTGGCAGCTATGGGCGAATCAGCGGGTATTGACTTTTATATCTACAACAACGATTTTAATCTATTTAAGCGGATTATCACAAAACGTGAATTAGACTATTCCCATATTGTCATCATTCCGCATTTCATGGAAGGAGATTCCATTGCAGTGGAGTTTATTAATTCTTTGCCAAAGGAAAAACTGATCCTGGTAGATAAATTATTGCCTGGTATTCAAGGTTCCTATGGGGCGGTTTATGAAAATTTCGAAAAGGATATTTATCAAACGCTCGTGCAGGCGAAAGATGCATTAGCGAAATACCAAGCGCTCCAACTCGTTTTTCCGGAATCGAGTTATTACCCCAATGGCATAATTAAAGGATTCGAGCATTTTTGTCGGGACTTTGCCTTTGATTTTACCGTTTCGGAGCAAGCAAAACCAGAAAAGGGGACCGCTTACATTACGGTAATGGAAGATGATTTGATCGCCATTTTAGATCAAATCAAAGAACAGGGATGGCAATTAGGAAAAGATGTAGGTTTAATTTCTTACAATGAAACCCCAATTAAGCGTTTGCTTTTTGACGGGATTTCAACAATCTCCACGGATTTTGTTCAAATGGGTGTTTTAGCTGCAGATTTGGTCAAAAGCAATGCGCGCAACAAGATTGAAAACTCATTTTCGTTTATACAGCGTTCTTCCTTGTAAACTATGGTATTTACCAAATTTTATTTGGTGTATTTCCAATTTGAGGCCTATATTCCTTTGCATAATTGCAAAAAAATCGACATTTTTGTAGCTTAATTATATTGAAAGCGCTTAAAAATTAAAATTATACGAATGAGCAATTCTCCAACAACCTTATTTGATAAAGTATGGGATTCCCACGTGGTTCGGAAAATCGAAGATGGTCCGGATGTTTTCTTTATCGATCGCCATTTTATTCACGAGGTAACGAGTCCGGTAGCCTTTTTAGGTTTGGAGCAACGTGGAATCGGGGTCATGTATCCAGAGCGTACTTTTGCTACGGCGGATCACAATACGCCTACGATTAATCAGCATTTGCCTGTTGAAGACCCTTTGTCGGCGAATCAGTTGCAACAATTGGCCACAAATTCAGCGAAATACGGCATTTCACACTGGGGCTTAGGTGATCCTAAGAACGGTATTGTACACGTGGTTGGACCTGAAAATGGGATCACGTTGCCAGGTTTTACGATTGTTTGTGGTGATTCACATACTTCGACACACGGTGCTTTTGGAGCCATTGCTTTTGGAATTGGTACGTCAGAAGTGGAGATGGTTTTATCTTCTCAATGCATCATGCAGCCGAAACCTAAGAAAATGCGCATTAATGTAAATGGGCAATTAGGAAAAGGTGTGACGCCCAAAGACGTGGCTTTATATATTATTTCAAAATTATCAACTTCAGGTGCTACCGGTTATTTCGTAGAATATGCGGGCGATGTTTTTGAAAACATGAGCATGGAAGGTCGAATGACGGTTTGTAATTTGAGTATTGAGATGGGTGCTCGTGGAGGTATGATTGCTCCTGACCAAACAACATTTGATTATATCCAAGGTCGTCCATTGGCACCGAAAGGTGCTGAGTGGGATACGCAATTGGCCTATTGGAAAACCTTGAAAACAGATGCAGGTGCTTCATTTGATGAAGAAATCAATTTTGCTGCAGCTGATATTGAGCCAATGATTACATACGGAACGAATCCGGGTATGGGTATGGGTATCTCAAAACACATTCCTAAGGCAGCTGATGTGGAAGGTGGTGTTGCTACCTATGAGAAGTCTTTGGATTACATGGGTTTTGCAGAAGATGATGCCATGATTGGTAAGCAAGTTGATTATGTGTTCATTGGATCTTGTACTAACGGTCGTATTGAAGACTTTAGAGCATTTGCTTCGATTGTTAAAGGACGTAAAAAGGCTGATCACGTGACGGCTTGGGTTGTTCCGGGTTCACACATCGTTGAGGCACAAATTAAAGAAGAGGGTATTTTAGATATTTTGACGGAGGCGGGATTTGTGTTGCGCCAACCAGGTTGTTCGGCATGTTTAGCGATGAATGATGATAAGATTCCTGCAGGTAAATATGCGGTGAGTACATCCAATCGTAACTTCGAAGGACGTCAAGGTCCAGGTTCTCGTACTTTATTGGCGAGTCCTTTAGTAGCTGCGGCTGCTGCAATTACAGGGGTTGTAACAGATCCAAGACAGTTTTTATAAGATTTAAATTAGAGCAAGATGGCTTACGATAGTTTTAGTGTATTGAAAAGTTCAGCCGTTCCGATGCCCATCGAGAACGTAGATACAGACCAAATCATCCCTGCACGTTTCTTGAAAGCGACGGAACGCAAGGGTTTTGGTGATAATTTATTTAGAGATTGGCGTTACGATAAGAACGACCAACCCAAACAAGATTTTGTATTAAATAACCCTACTTATTCAGGTAAGATTTTGGTAGGGGGAAAAAACTTCGGTTCTGGGTCTTCACGTGAGCACGCAGCTTGGGCGATTTACGATTACGGTTTCCGTTGTGTTGTATCTTCATTCTTTGCGGATATATTCCGTGGCAATGCGATCAACGTAGGTATCTTGCCAGTTCAGGTAAGTCCTGAGTTCTTGCATGAGATCTTTACGGCAATTGAACAAGATCCTAAAACGGAATTGGTTGTTGATTTGCAAGCGCAAACCATTACGATTGCTGCGACGGGTGCATCGGAATCTTTTGACATTAACGGCTATAAAAAGCACAATTTATTGAACGGTTTTGATGACATCGATTATTTACAAGCGATGAAGTCTGAAATCGCTGAATTTGCTACTAATCGATAGGATTCATGCGCCACATTGAAATCATGGATACAACCCTCCGGGATGGTGAACAAACCAGTGGGGTATCCTTTTCTGCTTCCGAAAAGTTGACGATTGCTCAATTGCTTTTGACTGAATTAAAAGTCGATCGCATTGAGATTGCCTCAGCACGCGTATCTGAAGGAGAATTTCAGGCGGTTAAAAAGATTACATCGTGGGCTTCCAAAGCCGGGTTCCTGGACAGGGTAGAGGTTTTAACCTTTGTTGATGGTGGTACATCTGTTCAATGGATGTTGGACGCCGGTGCCAAAGTCATGAATTTATTGACCAAAGGTTCCTTGAATCATTTGCAGCATCAACTTAAGAAAACACCTGAACAACATTTTGCGGAGATTCAAGCGACGATTGAACTGGCGAATTCAAAAGGACTTTCGGTTAATGTGTATTTAGAAGATTGGAGTAATGGTATGCGTAATTCGAAAGAATACGTCATGCAATACCTGGATTTCATTACCCAATTACCCGTGAAACGTATATTGTTGCCTGATACCCTCGGCGTATTGACCTATTGGGAAACGGGGGAATATATCAAGGAATTGGTTTCACGTTACCCAACAACCCATTTCGATTTTCATGCCCATAATGATTATGATTTAGGGACTGCAAATGCCCTTGAGGCGGTTCGTAACGGTATTCACGGCTTACACTTAACTGTCAATGGCATGGGTGAAAGAGCTGGGAATGCACCTTTGGCATCTGTTATTGCGGTGCTAAATGACTACCAAAAAGATGTAAAAACATCGGTTTGTGAAAAGTCACTTTACTCAGTGAGTAAGTTGGTGGAGACATTTTCAGGTTTCCGTATTCCGGTAAACAAACCGGTGGTAGGTGAAAACGTATTTACCCAAACGGCCGGAATTCACGCCGATGGGGACAAAAAGAATAATTTATATTTCAATGAGTTGATGCCCGAGCGTTTTGGCCGTGAGCGGAAATATGCACTCGGAAAGACCTCAGGGAAGGCAAATATTGAGAATAATTTAGCGGCTTTAGGCATTCAGTTATCTGATTCGGATTTAAAGAAAGTAACCCAACGAATCATCGAATTAGGTGACCGAAAGGAGGTTGTTACGCAAAATGACCTGCCTTACATCATTTCAGATGTCTTGGATTCGGACGCAATCGAAGACCGTGTACAAGTTTTGAATTATGTCTTAACACATTCTAAGGACCTTCGTCCTTCGGTAACGTTAAAGATATCGGTGGATGGTGAAATCTTTGAAGAACATGCGCAAGGGGATGGACAATATGATGCATTTATGCACGCATTGGCAATTATCTTTGAAAAGAAAGGTCAAAAGTTGGCTCAATTGACTGACTATGCCGTACGAATTCCACCAGGAGGCGAGTCAGATGCACTTTGTGAAACGATCATAACTTGGTCGTTCGGTGGGAAGGAATTAATTACACGTGGTTTGGATAGTGACCAAACAGTGTCCGCAATTAAAGCGACACAAAAAATGTTGAATTTGATTTAATAAACATATCATGGCAAAAAAACATATCCTTATTGTTCCAGGTGATGGAATTGGACAAGAAGTTACAGAAGTAGGTAAAAAAGTATTAGAGAAGATAGCGGCTAAGTTTGGTCATGATTTTTCTTACGATGAAGCGTTAATTGGTCACGTAGCGATTGAAGCGACAGGTGATGCGCTTCCTGAAGAAACATTAGTAAAAATGAAGGCCTCTGATGCCGTCTTATTTGGCGCTGTAGGTCACCCCAAATATGATAATGATCCTTCTGCTAAGGTTCGTCCCGAGCAAGGTTTGTTGAAAATGCGTAAGGAATTGGGTTTGTATGCCAATTTACGCCCAATCAAATTATTTGATGAATTGCTATCGGCTTCGAGTATTAAGCCTGAAATTTTGAAAGGCGCTGATATTTTATTCTTTCGTGAATTAACGGGTGATATTTATTTCGGAGAAAAGGGTCGTAAGAATAACGGTGATACGGCGTATGATGTGGCTGAGTATAGTCGTTATGAAGTAGAGCGTATCGGCCGTAAGGCTTTTGAAGCAGCTCGCACACGTAAAAAACATTTAGTTTCTGTCGATAAAGCAAACGTGTTGGAATCTTCTCGTTTATGGCGTGAAGAAATTCAAAAGTTAGCTTTGGAATACCCAGACGTAACTGTAGAATATCAATTTGTGGACGCAACAGCCATGTTATTGATCAAAGATCCTAAGCGTTTTGACGTAGTCGTTACTGCTAATTTATTCGGAGATATTTTAACGGATGAAGCATCTCAAATTGCAGGATCGATGGGCATGTTGGCTTCTGCATCAATTGGTGATGGAACAGGTGTTTATGAGCCTATTCACGGTTCTGCACATGATATTACAGGAAAAGGTTTAGCAAATCCGATGGCATCGGTATTATCCGTAGCCTTGTTGTTGGATATTTCCTTTGGTATGAAAGCTGAGTCGGAAGTCGTTATCAACGCAGTGGATCAAGTTTTAAAGAAAGGTTTCCGCACGGGTGATATTGCTGACGCATCGACGGATAAGTCTATGATTTTAGGAACAGATGCTATAGGTGAAGAAATTCTGAAATTGATTTAATCAATTCCTATTTTATTTTATAATTTTAAGGCCTGCGAGATATTTCGCAGGCCTTATTTTTTTAAGATGCGTACACTCTTATTTATTTTGTTGATTTCTTTTGGCGCATTCGCCCAAAATAACATTCAGGTGACCGATTTATTGAAAATTAAGTCGGTGGGTAAGCCGAGTTTCTCACCAGATGGTCAAAAGTATTTGTTTACCGTTACTTCGATAGTGGACGATCCGGATACCAAAGGTGATTTTGTCTATCAAACACATTTATATGTAGGAGATATAGCTTCCAAATCCTCACGTGCTATGACTTCTGGTCGTTATTCGATTAGTGGGGCAAACTGGTCGGCCGATGGGAATTCCATTGTTTTTACACGGGATTTAGGAAATAAATCGCAGGTGTACCAATTGAGTTTAGCTGGTGGCGAGGCGTTAGCATTAACCAATTCCAAAGTCGCCGTGCAAAATCCTTCGATTTCCAAGTTTGATGGTCGTTTGTATTATCAATCGGGGATTTCCTTAAAAGATTTTTATTCAGATACCTTAGTGAATCCTCGTCGGCTTATTCCTTCTTGGACCCTAGAAAAGCCCAACGTAGGCAATCAGGATTATGTGTCAAAAGCGAAAGCGGATCCCAATGGGACCATCGCGGAAGTTCGTGCATATTTAGCGCAAAATGAGAAGGATAAGAAAGCAAAGGTGATTAATCGTTTGCAATTCCAAGAAGAGACAACTACGTCAGGTGAAATTCAATTATCGACTATTTATGCAATGTCCCTGGAAGCGGGAGCTAAGCCCGAGGCGATTAATAATCCCTTGCATCGTTGGTCTGATTGGGAGCAATTGGATGCGAATACTTTTTTAGTGATTTTACCAGCTGATAGTTTATCACATCCGGACAAGGTTTTGGAAAATCAAATTGTTCGTTTTGATGCTTTATCGAAGACTTACAAGTCTATATTAATTAAACCCGGATATCGTTATTCTAATTTAAGTATTAGTAATCATGGAGATCAGGTAGCTTTTTTTGAATCAAAAGCTACTGGTGTTTCGAACCCTGTGTTAAAGATTATGAATTTGTCTACCTCACAAATTCAGGAGGTTAAATTGGATCGTGTGATTACGCAAGTAAAGTGGGCTATTCATGATAAAGTACTTTACTTAACTGCTCAAGATCATGGGGCAGTTCCTTTGTTGGCTTATTCCATTCCTCAGGGTACATTCCAGACCTTAACCTCTACTTCAGATGGTGTTTTAGGGTTTGATTTAGCAGGTGAGCAATTTATTTATGCCAAAACTTCTATTGATAATCCTTCCGAATTATATGGCATGTTTGATAATAAAGAAGAAGTTTTTACTGATTTTAATGCGAGTTGGTTAAAGCAGAAAATAATCACCAAAGCAGAGAAGCATACCTTCGTGAATAAAATTGGTCAAACGATTGATTATTGGGTGATGAAGCCTGCGGGTTATGTAGCTGGTAAGAAATATCCTTTGGTTGTTGAGATTCATGGAGGACCTACAGCGATGTGGGGAACGGGAGAAGCAAGTATGTGGCACGAGTTTCAATATTACGCAGCAAAAGGCTATGGCATCGTATATTGTAATCCGCGCGGAAGTGGGGGATATGGAACGCCTTTTATGGCGAGTAATGTGAAAGATTGGGGAGCTGGACCCATGGCAGATGTGATGCAGGCAACGGATTTAGCTATTAAGGAAGGCTGGGCTGATACGACGCGTTTGGCGGTGACTGGTGGGTCGTATGCAGGATATTTAGTGGCTTGGATTGTGGGACATACAAACCGATTTAAAGTTGCGGCATCTCAACGAGGCGTTTATGAATTGTCTACTTTCTTCGGTGAGGGAAATGCTTGGCGTTTGGTTCCTAATTATTTTGGGGGTTATCCATGGGAGAAGGCGACAAGAGCTGTATTAGATCGTGAATCACCTTTAAGTTACGTGGCCAACATCAAAACGCCATTGATCATATT
Source organism: Bacteroidota bacterium (assembly GCA_039805345.1). Taxonomy (GTDB): domain Bacteria; phylum Bacteroidota; class Bacteroidia; order Cytophagales; family Spirosomataceae; genus Aquirufa. The sequence goes on from JBDLUL010000063.1 coordinate 7,768, forward strand.
CCATGGAGAAAATGACTTACGCACGGGTGTTATTCAGAGTGAGATGTTGTATAAGAGTTTAAAGCAAATGGGTAGAACTGTTGAATATGTTCGTCATCCAGGTGCCTCGCATGAGATTACACGTGCAGGTAACAACCGCCAGCGGATTGATCAGATGTTGCGCACTTGGGAGTTTTTTGCTAGATTTTTATAATAGTGATCAGTTGTCAGAAGTCAGTGGTCAGAGGGGAAGTATTTAACTAGTTTAATTTTTCGAAATCCACTGACTTTTGACTGCCGACCACTGACAACTGACCACTGGTTACTGACTACTGACCACTGATTACTGACCACTTACCACTGATTTAATTAAAATACCTCCAATCTTCATTACCTTTTACCTTCAGTAATGATTGATAAATTAATTCAATCACGGCCTCCATGTCGCTTTTAGCGATGGTTTCCACAGTTGTGTGCATGTATTTCAATGGCAAAGAAATCAAGGCTGATGCTACACCTTCTGTCGCGTAAGCGAATGAATCGGTATCTGTACCTGTCGAGCGAGAAACAGCTTGGCGTTGGAATTCTATGTTGTTTTCTTTGGCAACATCAATGATAAAATCACGCACATTGTTTTGAACGGCAGGACCATAGCAAATGACAGGACCTTTTCCACAAGACATATCGCCTTGTGTCTTTTTATTGTACATCGGTGATTGCGTATCGTGTGTTACATCAGTGATAAACGCCAAATCTGGTTTTAATCGGCGAACAATCATTTCCGCACCACGTAAACCAATCTCCTCTTGTACGGAATTGACCACATAAAGTGTGAATGGTAAAGTGATTTTGTTCTCCTTAAGTTTTTTTGCCACTTGCGCAATCATGTACCCACCGATGCGGTTATCCAAGGCACGACCTACTAAATATTTCTGATTAAGTTCAGTCAAACCATCTTCGAAAGTAACTACGGTACCTACGTGAATACCCATTTCTTCTACTTCTTTTTTGTTGGCCGCGCCACAATCAATGAAGATATCATCAATCGAAGGAGCCTTATCTTTGGCCAAATCACGCACGTGAATAGCAGGCCATCCGAATATTCCTTTGACAATTTTATCTTTGGTATGAATATTGGCGCGCATGGATGGTGCGATTAGCGCATCAGAGCCACCATTGCGACGTAGAAATAGGTATCCGTTATCATCGATGTAATTGACAAACCAGGAAATCTCATCTGCATGAGCCTCGATGACTACTTTGTAAGGTTGACCAGGATTGATTACTCCTACCGCTGTGCCATACGTATCAATGATCTTTTCGTCGATGTAAGGTTTTAGATACTCCAACCATATTTGTTGGCCTGAGGATTCAAAGCCTGTAGGGGAGGCATTGTTTAAATAACTATATAAGAATTCGTTAGCTGTTGTGGGCATATTATTCATTTTTTAATTGGCGCAAATTACAAAACTTTAGAGATGTATTTTATAAAAAATCGATTCAAAATCTAGGCTTTTTTGATTGATTAAACGATTAAAATCGTATTTTTGGTAGATTTTCATGGTAACATGTATTAAAAAATAGATTGATGAAGAAAATAGCTGTATTTACCTCAGGTGGTGACGCTCCCGGAATGAATGCGTGTATTCGTGCCATTGTACGTGGCGCTGCATACCATGGAGTAGAAGTTTATGGAATTATTCGCGGGTACAATGGAATGATCAAAGGGGATATAATTCCTTTGAATTCACAATCCGTAAGTAATATTATCCAACGTGGGGGTACGATTTTGAAATCGGCCCGTTCAAAAGAATTTATGACAACAGAGGGCCGTCAAAAAGCCTATGATAAATTACAGGAATTAGGCATTGAAGGCTTAGTGGCGATTGGAGGTAATGGAACATTTACAGGTGCTGAAATATTCTTTAATGAGTTTAAAATTCCTACGGTAGGGGCTCCAGGTACGATTGATAATGATTTGTACGGAACTGACTATACGATTGGTTTTGATACAGCAGTAAATACGGCTTTGGATGCCATCGATAAAATTCGGGATACGGCTGATTCGCATGATCGCGTATTTTTCATCGAAGTTATGGGGCGTGATTCTGGCTATATCGCAGTTCAATGCGGCATCGCAGGTGGAGCTGAAGCTTTAATGATTCCTGAAAATTTAACACCTGTAGATGAGATTGTTACGATTTTAAATAATGGATTTGCGAAGCAAAAATCATCTTCTATTGTCGTCGTTGCAGAAGGAGATGAAGAAGGAAACGCTCAGGTCGTTGCGAATAAAATTCGTGAAAAAATGGGTAGTAAAATTGACATTCGTGTGACCACATTAGGTCATATCCAGCGTGGGGGTATCCCTACCGCTTATGACCGAATTTTGGCTTCTCGTTTAGGATTAGGCGCATTAGAAGGTTTATTGCGTGGCGAGAAAAATGTCATGGCGGGTGTGATAAATAACCAATTGGTTTATACGCCTTTCCATGATACCATTACGAAGAAAAAACCAGTTTCAGAGGATTTGATTCGTATGGTGGAGATTTTGTCTACTTAGGCATATCCCATGATTCGGTAAATTACGAATCCAAACATTTCTCTTAGCAGATAGGATAGCTTAAACAATTCTCTTTCCGAAGGAATGATACATTCGAGGACACCCATTGAGGTGTCCTTTTTTTTGCTATCAACCACATAGGGTACGCAGTTAATTCCCTCTTTCGTAAAACAAGCCATTGACCTTCGCATATGAAAGGCAGATGTTACCAATAAGAATGGGCCATTGAGTTGAAGTGAATCAATCATTCTTTTGCTATTAACTGCATTTTCATGCGTATTTTTTGCTTGGGTTTCGGTGAGTATCTTTTCATTCGGAATTCCCAAAGCAACTAATAGTCTTTTAACTTGTGCCGTCTCATTGCTTTGATCGATCTTAAGATTTCCTATGGATGTGTTACCACCTGTGATCAGTATTCTGTCAACTTTCCCTTGTTTATACAGGAGAGCGGGTTGTAAAAAGCGATCTGCACTTTCTCCTGCATTCATGCGTGTAGGATCTTCTTGATTGGCTCGAATCATTCCACCACCTAATATAATTGCAAGAGGATAATGTCCTTTGATTTCTGTTTGAGGCATTTCATAAGCCGAAAATAAGGCATTAACAAATAGGCTGTTGGTTGAGATTAGTAGAATTCCCAACATACTTAGGCCTGCGCATTTCTTCCATTTTACATTTTTTGAAATTAGCGTAATGCAGGCTAATGCAATTATCCAGCTAATTGGTAAAAGTAAAAAATCAATTATTTTAGATAGCGTGAAAAACATTGTATTTTTGAAATTATGATTATTAAAATTAGCCTAAATTTTATGAAAGTCCTCTCATACGTATTCCTTCTTTTCACTGTATTGCAAGGTGCTCAAGCGCAGAATCCTGCCTTTGAAATCAAAGGGAAGATTAAAGGTCTTCAAAATACAGAAGTTTATTTAGCACATTATTTTGGTTCTAACCAACAAGTCATAAAGGATACTGCACAGGTAGACAGTGAGGGTCAATTTGTTTTTCAAGGAAATGAGGCCCTTGATGAGGGATTGTATTTAGTTTCGTTTAACAAGAATAAGTATTTCGACTTGGTGATAGGCAATGCCAAATTTTCGTTTGAAACGGATACAGCGGATGTGGTTGGACAAATGAAAGTTTCACAGAGTCCTGAAAATGAAGCTTTTTATGCTTTTCAACGTGACATGTCTTCGGCATATCTCTCATTACAAATGAAGCAGAAACCCGAGCAAATACGGAGTCAGATGGCTGTTATTCAGCAGAAATGGATTAAAGAACATGCTAAATTATTTGTATCTAAATTGATTCAAGCAAGTTTAGAGCCTGAAATTCCAGTTTATGCAAAGCCTGTGAGAACGGCTAAGGACAGCAGTGATTTGTATAAGTTTCAGTTTACCTATTACAAGAAACACTATTTTGACAATGTGGATTTGAATGATGAGCGATTTATCAGAACGCCATTTTTGCAAAAGAAAATAGATAAGTATTTTGAGGATTTAGTTGTTCAAGAGGCGGATTCCATTTCAAAAGATGCTGACCAATTACTGCGTGGAATTAAGAATCAGGCCATGCGTAAGTATGTGGTGTATAAGATTGCGAGTACGTATGAAAATCATAACATTGTAGGTACTGATGGCGCATTCGTACATTTAGCAGAGAAGTATTACATCGGTGAGCCACAATTGTGGGATACGACGACGATTCGTAAGATGAAAGAACGTGTTGCGATTATCAAGCCTTTACTGATCGGAAAACGGATTCCTGAAATGTTTTTAACGGATCCTACAGGTAAGTTATTGACTACCTCAGCTATTCAAGCCAATTATACAATTCTATTTATTTATGACCCCGATTGTAGTCACTGCAAGGAGGAGACACCTAAATTAGTCAAGTTAGACGCTTATTTTAAATCGAAAAATATTGCTGTGTTAGCAGCCTGTTTAGTCCGCGATAAGGTAATGTGGAAGAAATTCATCGAAGAATTTAAGATTCAACATTGGAAGAATGGAATTGATATTCACATAAATGCCAAGACAGGTAAAGAAGAATATTATACGGATTTTCAAAAGACATTTGATGCCTATGCAACTCCTGTTGTTTATATTCTGGATAAATCCAAAAACATTATTGGGAAGCGAATACCCGTTGATAAAATTCAAGACTTCCTGAAGTTCTATGAAAGTAATCGCATTAACTAACGCTGAATTTTTATTTTACTTCTTGGCTTTTTTCCTTTCTTGAGGTAGCGTTTATGCTTGATTTTTTTCTTGATGCGGTACTTTTTCTTGTATTTAAGACGTGTTTTTTGATAGAATTTTTTGCTGAATTTAGGTGTGGTTTCTAATTCCAATTGATGGTAGGGGATCAGCATTAGCTCATTTTCAAAACCAATAATTTTTATCTTCACTTTTGCCAAACCTACTTTACGAACATTAATCTTTTTGGCCGCAGCTTCCGTTAGATCGATAATACGACCTCTTTTATAGGGTCCACGATCATTTATGCGTACGACTACACTCTTCTTATTGTAGATATTGGTTACTTCGACTAAGGTGTTAAACGGTAATAGACGATGTGCCGCTGTATACTCCGTCTTGCGTAATAGTTCTTGGTTCGCCGTTCGTTTGTTATAAAATGAATTCGAATAGAAGGATGCGATGCCATAACTCTCATCACCAAGCTCCTGAGAATTCCCGTTGAAGGGGCTCAAGGCGTTGATTAAAAGGGAAATGAACAATATGATGCGCATGATTAGCTGATGTAATAAGCTTCAAAGTTTGACTTTTATTGTCGGATTTGAAAATATTGTCAAAATAATGCAACTATTTCTTGAACGAGGTATTGAAAAACATTCCAATATTTTTGAGTGAATAAGAAATAATAGTAGATTTACACATTGTCAAACCTAACTTACTTTAACAGTGGAAGAAAGAGATAGAGAAGAATTGTTTTCCAAACGTATCCGAGCAGGTAAAAGAACTTATTTTTTTGATGTAAAATCAACTCGTTCACAAGATTATTACATTACAATTACCGAAAGCCGCCGCCATCAAAAAGAAGATGGTTTTGTTTATGAAAAACATAAAATGTTCCTCTACAAAGAAGATTTTGACAAGTTTGTAGAAGGATTAAATGAAGCTGTTAATCATGTGAAAACGGAATTGATGCCAGATGTTGATTTTGCGCAGTTTAACCGTGATGAAGACGAATTTGGTAGCACAGACCTTAAATGGGAATAAACTTAATTGAATATTTTTGAAAAGCCTCTGAGAAATCGGAGGCTTTTTTCATTTTTAGCCGTATTTTTGCACCTTATTAAATTTATATATGGGATTAACTTGTGGAATTGTTGGTTTACCTAACGTAGGAAAATCAACTTTATTTAGTGCAATATCATCAAACAAGGCTGAAGCGGCTAATTACCCTTTCTGTACGATTGAACCCAATGTGGGGATCGTTACGGTGCCGGATGATCGTTTAAATGTATTAGCTGAATTCGTTAAGCCGAATCGCATTTTGCCAACTGTTATTGAGTTTACGGATATCGCAGGTTTAGTGAAAGGCGCTTCGCAAGGTGCAGGTTTAGGTAATAAGTTCTTAGCAAATATTCGTGAAGTAGATGCCATTATTCATGTTGTACGTTGTTTTGAAGACGAAAATATCATTCACGTAGAAGGTCGTGTGAATCCCATTTCGGATAAGGAAATTATCGATATGGAATTGCAATTGAAAGATTTGGAATCTGTTGATAAGAAAATTCAAAAAACTGAACGCGCGGCAAAGAATGGTGATGCGAAAGCAAAACAAGAGTTCGCGGCTTTGCAACAATTTAAAGCTACCTTGGAAGAAGGGAAATCTGCTCGTACGGTTGTGATGGATGCTGATTTACGTGAAGTGGCCATCGGTGATTTGTGTTTATTAACAGATAAACCCGTTATTTATGTAGCTAATGTGGATGAGGCTTCCTTAACGGCTGGTGGTAACGCATTTGTCGATACTTTACGTGCAAATGTAGCTGCCGAGCAAGCAGAAGTTATTGTAGTTTGTGCAGCTTTAGAAGCCCAAATTTCAGAGATTGAAGATTTAGAGGAACGTCAAATGTTCCTTGACGAATATGGCTTAACGGAATCGGGTTTGAGTAAGTTGATCCGTAGTTCTTATGCTTTACTTAATTTGATTACCTATTTCACAGCAGGTGTTCAAGAGGTTCGTGCTTGGACAATTCAAAAGGGTTGGAAAGCTCCTCAAGCTGCAGGGGTAATTCATACAGACTTTGAACGTGGATTTATTCGTGCGGAGGTAATTAAATTCGCCGACTACCAAACTTATAAAAGTGAAGCAGCTTGTAAGGAAGCTGGTAAGTTAAGTGTGGAAGGTAAAGATTATATCGTTCATGATGGAGATATCATGCATTTTAGATTTAACGTCTAATGGATTGAATTGACTTTCTGATACCCGATTAATTCATCATAGCGTTTGCCGGGTTTACGGAGGTAAACAAAGATTTCATAACTATTTTCAGTTTGAGCATAATTCCCTTCTAAGTAATTAGAAGGGTTTTTTGTTTCAAATCGGTAATTGTAAATCCCTTGTTTTAATTGAATACTCGCCTCATATATACCCAATGCCTCATTGTAATGCATTTCATTCTCGGGAAGATGCTGGAATTGGTTAAATGCACCACAAACATAGAGGGCTTCATTTTGTTTAGGTGATTTGAGCCGAATGGTACATGTGACATAATCTGCATACAGCGTATTTCCTGAATTCTCGTAATTTTCAAGAACATAAGCTCCATTGCTGTCATTTCGTTGCACATAGGTATAATTTCCCTGGGGGCTTTCCAACATGCTGACTAATTCGGTTTCATTTTCTTTGACTTCCCAATGATCAATGTAACTCAGCTTTTGTTGCGTACTGCGTAAGTCTATTAAGCGATATTCATTTCCTCCTGCCATGGCCTGTTCGTTTTCGTAGGCAGGAAAACTGATGGACTGCTCCATGGGATTAATGATTCCCAAGGGCATTTTGGGTAATTGGTTACGGAGTAATTCATTCTGCTTAACATAGATTTTTAAATCTTCCGCTGCATTAATCAGTAAATTACTAGGGTATTTTAACTTTAATTCCAGATTTTGGTGGCTGGCACGAAGTGCATTACTACGACCAAATCGTATGGAAGCAGCGACCGTTAATTCTTGATTATATACGCAAAATCGTTGTGTTAGCATGGTGTCTCGTTTGGCCCGATTGTATATCATGACAACATAGTTGCCTGCGAGGATAACGCGTGGCAAAGCGATTTGATAATGCCGATAAGGTACTTTTGTGCCCATGGAGGCTTGCGAATCACGAACGGGAATGTCATTGAAATCCTGCAAAAATTCGATATCTGACAGGGGAGAAGCGCTCCAATCCGATTGGCAATGAATCACCTTTAAATAGATTGCATTTCGGTTTTGTAAGGATAGGTCATCAAAAGTTAAGTGCCAATTGCCTTGACTACCCAAATCAAAGCTAGGTTGTGCCTGGATAATCTCATGTGGTGTTAATTGACTTAAATGAACACTCTTTATCTGTTTGTCTCTTACAAGGTTTTGCATTTGCCCTAATGCACTTATTTGTGCTGTTACCAGGATAATTAAGATTAGGGCGCGCATATTAGCCGATTAATAACTCCCATTCGGAAGTTGTTGCTTCAAGTTTAACTTGTACTGCGTGGCGTTTGGACTCCAAGGCTTTGAGTTCATCGAATTTAGCGGATGCCGCTACGGTAGCCATTTCGTTTTCAATTTGTTCAATCTCTTGCTCCAATTCCATGATTTGCTTCTCGAGTTTTTCGATAGCCTTCTCCGTATTTGGATTAGCGGGTTTATGTTCCACAGGTGCTAATTCAGGCTTTGGTTTAGATGCAACAGCTTTTGTTGCTGTTTGATCCGTGGGTCTGCTAGCCATCCATGTCTCATATTCATCAAAAGATCCAGGATATTCTTTGATTTCATGGTCTTCAATGTACCAAATCTTATTCGCAATGTTCGATACAAAATAACGGTCGTGCGATACGACGACATAAGTTCCTTCGTATTGTTGGAGTGCCTGAATAAGGATATTCACCGACTGCATATCCAAGTGGTTGGTTGGCTCATCGAGTAAAAGGAAGTTGGCCTCCGAAATCAATACCTTCGCTAAAGCAACCCGCGATTTTTCACCTCCAGAAAGTACTTTGATCTTTTTAAACACCTCTTCGCCTGAGAACAAGAAGCAGCCTAGTACACTCCGCAATTCCATTTCGGTTTTCGTTGTACCTGTCGCTTTAAGTTCGTCGATTAAGGTATTCTCAACGTTCAAACTCTCTAATTGATGTTGGGCAAAGAACGACTCAATCACATTGTGTCCTGTTCTACGCTCTCCGTCGATTTCTTCCGTTCCAGAAATAACACGTAATAAAGTTGATTTACCTTTACCATTCGCGCCAATTAATGCAATCTTATCGCCTCGGTTAATAGTTGCTGAGGTACTTTTTAAAATAACCTTCTCGCCATAAGCTTTTGAAATATTCTCCAAGAACAAAATGAAGCGACCCGGTTCCGTACCAAAATTAAATTTGAAGTTCACCTTCGCCTTTTCATCAATCACATCGTCAATGATATCTATCTTTTCCAATGCTTTCACACGCGATTGTACTTGACGGGATTTGGACGCTTTTGCCTTAAAACGCTCAATAAAACGTTCTGTTTGACGTATTTGCGATTGTTGGTTTTCAAAAGCGCCCTTTTGAATTTCATTTCGCAAGGATTTTTCCTCCGTGTAATACGAATAATTTCCTGGGTATAAGGTGATTTTGGCTCCGGAAACCTCAGCAATATGATCGATTGTACGATCTAAGAAATATCGGTCGTGAGAAACGACAACGATGGCTCCTTCATAATCATGAATGTAGTTTTCTACCCATTCAATAGATGGCAAGTCCAAGTGGTTGGTCGGCTCATCGAGTAAAAGCAAGGATGGTTTTTGCAAAAGCAATTTGGCCAACATAACCCGCATGCGCCATCCACCTGAGAATAGGCGTAATGGACGATTTAAATCACCCGTACTAAACCCCAAACCTTCTAGGATTTCCTCCGTTTTGGATTGAATGGTATACCCATCTAATCGTTCGAACTCCTCTTGGAATTTTGCTAATAAGTCCACATCCTTGTCTTCATAATTTGTTTCCATCTTATGGAGGACCTGGTCAATCTCTTTTTGTAATTCTAGTTGGCGGCTAAATGCCTGCATCGCAACTTCCAGGATGCTGTCATCCGTTTGGTAAGACAGTAAATCTTGATTCAAAAAACCGATGGTACAATCCCCTGATTTGGAGATATTCCCACCATCAGGTGTGTATTCACCTGAAATTAAGCGCAGTAAAGTAGATTTACCTGTTCCATTCGCCCCAATGAGGCCAATTTTTGCTTTAGGTTTGATGTGAAGATTGGCTCCTTCGTACAGGGCCCGACTACCGAAATAGAAATTGAGATTGGATATTGATAACATGGGTGCAAAGATAATCGTTTATCTTTAATCCACAGGTCTATCTAGCCAAACGATTTCGTGCATTTGCTCCTCCTAAATGTGGACATTCGATGAGCTCATTAAAATTTTCATAAGATATCGGTGTTTTGTGATATCCATAAGCTTTTGATAAAGTCATCGTTCGGTTATTATCGCCCATGGAAAGTTCAATGTCATCCATGGTCATTTGGCAAGGATGTTCATAGCCGCAAGCATGTGTGATTTCCGCGATTTCTTTAACCAAGGTATAGTGGTAGCGATAATAGCGTTCACTTTTAAGGGTTACATCAATGCCCGCTTGCAGCCATTTATTGGAAGTGGCAATACCCGTAGGACAATGATTTGTATGGCATTTTTGTGCCTGAATACATCCAATCGACATCATGGCTTCACGCGCAATGTTGATTGAATCTGCACCCATGGCAAATGCCAACAAGGCTTTTTCGGGGAAACCTAATTTACCCGAGGCAATGAAATAGATCTTGTCTGTTAAATCATGGCGTTGAAAGATTTGATATACTTTAGCAAAGGCAAAGGTAAAAGGCATCGATACATGGTCTGCGAATGCGTGTGGTGCAGCACCAGTACCTCCTTCGCCGCCATCAATGGTAATAAAATCAGGGCCTTTACCTGTTTTGGCCATGTAGGCTGCTAATTCTTCCCATTGCTCTAATTTACCAATGGCCGATTTTACGCCTACAGGTAGACCGGTTTCATTGGCCATGGATTCAATGAAATCAACCATTTCAGGTATGTTGTTGAATTGGGCGTGAAATGCAGGTGAAATAGCATCTTTTCCCATGGGGATATGGCGAATGTCAGCAATTTCTTGATTGATTTTTGAAGCAGGTAACATGCCACCTTTGCCTGGTTTTGCTCCTTGTGATAATTTTAATTCGATGGCACGAAGCTGAGGGTTTTCGTCAACTTTTTGCTTCAACTTAGGTATGGAAAATGTTCCATCCAATTCCCTTACGCCAAAATAGGCAGTACCAATGTTCAGTACTACATCGGCCCCAAATTGATGATAAGGAGATAATGAACCTTCGCCCGTATTGTGGTAACAACCTGCTAATTGAGCGCCTTTGTTTAAGGATTCAATAGCTTTTGCTGAAAGAGATCCGTAGCTCATGCCTGAAATGTTGATGACCGAGTAGGGACGAAAAGGTCTTTTGCGATTATGGTAAAGGCCGATAACTTTAGTGGCAGGTAAAACTCCTGGATTTTTTTTACTAGGATGATTCGCTGGCGGATTATAACCCATCATGGCATTCTTAATAAAGATGTAGCCTGGGGAATTAAAGTCCTGATCTGTCCCAAAACCCTGTAAGTTGTTTTCGTTTTTCGAAGATGCATAAATCCATGAACGCTCTTGTCGGTTAAATGGCAATTCTTCTCTGTTATTCGCTACGATGTATTGACGTAACTCAGGTCCAATTTGTTCGAGCCAATAACGAATATGTCCTACGATGGGGAAATTATGTGTGATGGTATGGCTCTTTTGAATAAATACGTCACGAATGATGACAACGATTAAAACAATTCCGACCCAGAACCAAGCTGAGTTTAGCCATTGATTGATTTCCATTTGTTGATGATTTTTGAACAAATTTGATAATTTTTTCCCAATTCTTATTTTTATCTTTGTTGTTAAATTTTGTTATGCAAGCAGATTATAAACTTCTTAAAGCATTTGTTAGTTCCGTTTTTGAATCCATCGGTTGCCCAGCGCAAGATGCAGATTTGGCGGCGCATGTATTAGTGTCCGCGGATGCACGGGGAATTGATTCCCATGGCGTAGCGCGATTAGCAGGTTATGTTCGATTATATGACAATGGCCGCTTAAACCCGAAGCCTCAAATTCGAATTTTACATGAAAGTCCATCTACTGCACTTGTGGATGGGGACCGAGGTCTTGGATTGGTTGTTGCACCGAAAGCCATGGAAATTGCAACGCAGAAGGCGGCGATCGCGGGTACGGGTTGGGTAGCAGTTCAAAATTCCAATCATTTTGGTATAGCTGGTTATCATGCGATGAAGGCTGTGGAGAAAGATATGATTGGTTGGGCCATGACCCATGCGGCTCCGCTGGTTACGCCGACGTATTCTCGCGAAAAATTATTGGGTACGAATCCTATTGCTGTAGGAATTCCAGCCAATGAAGAACCCGCGTTTTTGGCTGATTTTGCATCTACCGCAGTAGCTTATGGTAAATTAGAGATCCTGCAACGAAAGGGTTTAGATACGCCCGATGGCTGGGTTCAAGATCAAGACGGAAATCCATGTAACGATGCATTTGCCATTAAAAATGGAGGAGCCTTATTGCCGTTGGGCGGCGATCGGGAGCATGGGTCACACAAAGGTTATGCGTTAGGAGCGATTGTCGATATTTTATCGGGTGTTTTATCCGGGGCCAATTTTGGTCCTTGGGTGCCACCGTTCGCAACAGCTGGCTTTATGTCAGCTGGAGAGACAGTTGGGAATGGTACGGGTCATTTTTTAGGTGCGATGCGCATAGATGCTTTCCGACCTGCTGATGCCTTTAAAGATGACATGGATAAATGGATTAAACGATTCCGTGGGGCAGAGGCGATTGAAGGGAAAAAGGTAATTATTCCGGGAGACCCTGAAAGAGAATTAGAAATTATACGGATGCAAGATGGGATTCCTTTATTGGACCCTGTTGTGGCTGATTTAAAAGGCTTAGCTAACCGTTTTTCATTAGATTTTAAATTAGCTTAAGATGGTATCAAATAAAAAAATCAAGATTTTTATCCTCGTGTTTTCGTTGGTGACAGCGATGTTCTCCTATTATGTTTGGCAGATATTTAAAACGCCAAACTTTAATGTAAAGGGTGATTCCTACGCAATTTTGATTCCTAAGGGCGCTGATTTTAAACAAGTCTTGGACAGTTTAGATAAGCATGATGTCGTTCGAGACAAACTAAGTTTTCGTTTTTTAGCGAAAGCTATGGGGGTAGCATCCAAAGTTAAGCCAGGTCGTTATGTCGTAGGTCCTGAAACGGGTAACTGGGAGTTGTTGCGGAAAATGCGCAATGGCCGACAAGATGCTTTGCGGATTACGATCAATAACTTTCGTTTGAAAGAAGATATTGCAGCTAAATTGGGTAAACAATTGCCTTACGATTCTACTTACATCATGAAAATGTTGGATTCTAGCGCAATTACAGAGCAATACGGCTATAGTCCTGAAACCATTGCTTGTTTATTCATCCCAGATACTTATGAAGTATTTTGGACTTCATCATTTGATGATTTTATGAAGAAAATGCAGAAGGCAAATAAGCGTTATTGGAACAAGAAACGTATTAGTGAAGCAGCAGCCTTAGGAATGACACCCATTCAAGCGGGGATTTTGGCTTCGATTGTCTATGGGGAGAGTAAAGAGTCGGCTGAGCAAGCGCGTATTGCCGGTGTATATTGGAATCGTTTCCGAACAGGAATGCCACTTCAGGCTGACCCAACAATCGTTTTTGCTTGGAAAGATTTTACAATTAAACGAGTAACTGGAAAATATACGGCAATTAAATCGCCATACAATACCTATCGAAATATTGGTTTACCTCCTGGGCCTATATCTATTCCGCCGGTGGATGTGATTGATAAAGTATTACATTTGGAGAAGCATGAATATATGTATTTCTGTGCCAAAGAGGATTTTTCAGGTTTTCATAATTTTGCCGTAACGTATCCTGAACATTTAATCAATGCAGCGAAGTACCAAGCTGCCTTAGATGCTCGTAAAATCCAATAAAATGTATTCACACGCTGTTAAGTACCGAGTTTGTTATGCTGATACGGATCAGATGGGCTATGTGTATTATGGTAATTATGCGCGCTTATATGAAATTGCCCGTGTGGAAACCTTACGAAGTTTAGGTGTGAGTTATAAATCGTTGGAAGACAACGGGATTGGTTTACCTGTAGCAGAACATTATACTAAATTTCTTGCTCCAGGATTGTACGATGACGAATTAACCATCCTTTGTCATGTTGACTCATTACCAACTCGGAAAATTGTTTTTTCTTATCAGATTAAAAATGAAGCAGGGGTTTTAATTAATGAGGGTAAGACAACGCTCGTCTTTTGGGATTTGAATGCTAAAAAAGTCATCAAAGCGCCCGATTTTATTCTTAATGCTTTGCAACCTTATTATCAACTATGAGGAAAAGTTTATTAAACGAAATAAAGCAGATATGGCGTGAATACGAGGAGCATTATGTGCTCGTTCGCATTATTTCTATTTTGTATCAAAAGATTTTTCAATTCGACATTGATGTGCGTGCGGCAGCTGTGGCATATAATTTTACCTTAGCTGTATTTCCAACCATCATTTTCCTTTTTTCATTGTTGCCATATTTACCAGTTGAGCATTTAGATTATAAGATTATTAGCTTTATCAAAGCAACAGTGCCCAAATATCTCCAAAGTGACTTGACGGAATTAATAACGGAGATCGTGAATAAAAAAAGGGGAGGTGTACTGTCGTTTGGTTTCTTTTTTGCGCTTTATGCGAGTACCAGTGGAATTTTAGCCTTAATGCGCTCCTTTAACTTGACCTATAAAACAAGTGAAAATCGAGGATTCATAAAAGAACGTTTGGTTGCACTTGGATTGAATTTCCTGCTGACGTTTGTCTTGATTACTTCATTCATGGTTTTTATTCTGGGGAATTTTGTTGTGAAGTACTTAGCTAAAGAAGGCATATTAGAATACAATTTCACATTCTACTTAACGAAAGTGTTGACCTATTTTGTCATTTTTTCAGTCTTTTTCTTTACTATTTCGCTGATTTATTTTTATGCTCCAGCGATACATAAGCGTTGGAAATTTTTCAATGCGGGTTGCATCACGGCTTCTGTCATGATGATTCTAATTTCGAATGTTTTCTCTTACTATTTAGTCAATTTTGCGAGTTATCATAAAATTTATGGTTCTATCGGTTCCTTAATAGCCCTGATGGTTTGGTTGTATTTTGTAGGATTAATTCTCATTGTGGGTTTTGAAATCAACGCGAGTATTGATCAAGTTAAAATTGAGGAGTTAGAAGAAGAGCAACAAGGCTCTGATTTCTTTTTAAATTTTTAAGATGTCAGCAGAAATCAGAAAAGTGTATGATCGAAATAATTCGCAAGAATTGATCGATTATGTTGTGAAGGTTCTTGAAAAAGGTGGGGTGATCATTTATCCTACGGATACGATGTATGCGATGGGATGTTCCATCCAGAGCCAACAAGCTGTGAATCGTATTTGTGAAATCAAACAGATTAAGCCCACTAAAAATCGGTTTAGTTTTATTTGCGCCGACCTCAGTTCGATTGCCAACTTTGCCAAAGTGAGTGATTTTGCCTTTAAAATTTTGAAACGATACTTGCCGGGTCCATACACGTTTGTCTTGCCTGCAAGTTCTAAAGTGCCTTCTGTTTTAGTCCAAGGGAAGAAAACGGTGGGTATTCGCATTCCTGATTATCAACCTATTTTGGATATAGTAACTCGATTAGGACATCCCTTATTAACGACTACATTGCCTCAAGAAGATTTTGCGGTTGAGGAATATACAGACCCGAGTTTGATTTTTGATCGATATGAAAACCAAGTAGACCTCGTACTTGATGGTGGATATGGTGGACTTTTTCCTTCTTCTGTATTGGAGCTGTTGGATGATAGCGTTGAAATTATTCGAGTAGGAGCGGGAGATGTTGCTGATTTCGAATAATTACCATTTTAGTGATAAGTTAGTTGGTTTTGTATGCTTCCAGCGGCGATGTGACCACAAATATTGTTCAGGATATTGAATGATTGATTTTTCTAATCTACGCGCGAATCGTTCAATGATTTCACCTTTCGGTAATTCCGCGTAATCTTGGTTTGCGATAGGTTCGAAACTCATGATGTATTTCCCGCGTTCTTTTCGAATTAATTCTACAAATACTACGGGATAGTTATATTCTCTGGCAAAGCGTTCCATGCCTGTGAAGAAGGCCGTTTCTTGATTTAAAAAATTTGTCCAATAGGCAGATTCGGGCTTTTGTGGAGCTTGGTCGGCTGCCAAACAAATCCCTCGGGCGATGTCTTTGCGTTCCCGTGTTGCTAAGATTGATTCTCTTTTTTCCAATAAAGTAACACCCGGGAATCGACTTCGTACTTCCATTGTGAATTGATTGAATGCTGGATTGTTCAGTTTTTGATATACAACATCGTATAAATTGTTTGACAAAGCAAGTCTATGAATGGCCCATTCCCAGTTGCCTTGATGTCCTGCTACTAACACGACAGGAGTTCCAGCTTGAAGGTAATCCGAGATGTAATGTTCATTAACCATTTGAACGCGTTCGAGCATTTCTTTTTGACTTATGGATACACCATAAAAGAATTCGACAAGTTGGTCCGTCAAATAGCCATAAAATTGAAGAGTCAATGACTTGATTTCCTTGGGTGTAAGCAATGGGAAAGAATTTGTTATATTCTTGGAAATAACCTCTTTCCTATACGAGATAAGGTAATAAAAGACCCATTTTACACCGCTTGCAAGCGTGTATAAAATGGAAAGTGGCATGCGGCCCAAAAGCTTGTAAAAAAACATCATGGCTAGTTTGTCGAGTTAATCGCTTATATCTGCTATTTTTGCAAATATCCACTTATTTTTTGAATGCACATTGATATTCAGTATTTACCTTCTTTAGAATATTGCGCGTTAATTTTTGCTGAACC
>JBDLUL010000064.1:0-15604 GCA_039805345.1 Bacteroidota bacterium
AATTCATCTATTTCATTTTCGGGGTAGTAAACCGTATAGGGGTCAAAGCTCTTCAGAAGTGCGTCAATGGAAGTTTCGATTGATTTTTTCGGGTCAACATCATCGACATAATACGTGCTTAGCTCCTTGAATACTGTTGCATAAATATCCAGGTTTTTCGCTATTTCGAAAAAACGGTCGCCTGGTTTTGTGAAGGAAAAGAGAAAACCGCCTACGAGCAAAATGCCAAGGAGATACTTCTTGGTCGAATTGAGTTTTATTCGCATGGTGCTGGCAAACTTAGTTCTTTTAATATTCCGATGACCCTTTTCTCGATTTTATCGTAGGGTTCAATCACTGAACCAATATAAACAAAACCTAGGTAATCTGGCAGTTTTTGAAATTCGGGTCCGATGAAGTGGGGCTTGTTTAATCGGTAGGCTTCTCGAATACGTCGCTTTAAAAGATTACGATCAACGGCTTTCTTGAATTTGCGCTTAGGTACGGAGATAATTATTTGTGGCGCAGGGAGATTTGTCGCCGAATTGGTCTTATACAAAACTCGAAAAGGATAGACAAAACGTTGTGAAACGCTTGTGCTATCCTTTTGGAATAACGAATCGATTACCTTGATTTGAGTTAATCGTTCGGATTTAGGGAAACTGAAATTCATGGCATAATTACTTATAGGATAAGTAAACGGCCTAAATCAGCTTGAACTAAATTATGGCTTATTTACCTCTTTTTTCGTCAGAAACAGACAACTTATGGCGACCTTTCGCGCGACGTGCTGTTAACACACGACGACCGTTTGCAGTAGACATACGCTCACGGAATCCGTGCTTGTTCTTTCTTTTACGTACTGAGGGTTGGAATGTTCTTTTCATTGCTTTATTAATTAAAATCCGATTTAGAATCGAATTGGGTTTGCAAAGGTACGGAAAAATATATTTTTGTCAAGTCTTCGCGAAAAAAAATATTATAATGTTCGAAATAAGCAATGGAAGGGAATTTTATATCTTTGGTTTTTAATCTGACTCCTTGAAAGTATCCATCATTACCGTAAGTTTTAACGCAGTCGCTACACTTAAGCAGACGATTGATAGTGTACTCGCGCAAGATTATCCACATATCGAATATTGGGTGATTGATGGCGGGTCCTCGGACGGTACGCAGGAGCTGCTTGCTTCCTATGGGTCTCGTATACATTACATTTCCGAGCCCGATAAGGGTATTTATGATGCTTTTAATAAGGGTCTATCCCGCGTTACGGGGGATATTGTTGGGGTGATTGGCGCTGATAATTATTATCCCACCATGGATGTAATTCATTCGGTGGTTGAGGTGTTTGAACGGCAGGATGTTGATTCGGTTTATGGCGATCTACAATTTATTGACCCCAAAAGTTTAAAGGTGGTACGTAAATGGAAAGCAGGAAATTATAAGCGTTCAAGTTGGTTGTTAGGCTGGATGCCGCCGCATCCCACATTTTACGTGAAGCGAAAGGTTTACGAGGAGCTAGGTAATTTCAAGACGCATTATACTTGTGCAGGGGATTATGAATTCATGTTGCGGGTTTTATACAAACATTCGATTTCGGTAGCTTATCTGCCAAAGTTATTAATGACGATGCGCACTGGGGGGACGAGTACGGCCTCGTGGAAGCATCGCTGGAGAGCCAACGTAGAAGATCGAAAGGCATGGCGTGAGAATGGCTTAAAGCCTTACTTATTGACGGTTTCGCTGAAGCCACTGCGAAAGATTATTCAATTGTTATCATAAAAAAAACCTCTTCGATTGCTCGGAGAGGTTTTTATTTTGTGTTTGAAACCGAAAGTTAAACTTTGATTTCAACATCAACACCTGATGGTAATTCTAATTTCATCAAAGCATCTACAGTTTTTGCAGAAGAAGAGAAAATGTCAATTAGACGCTTGTACGTACATAATTGAAATTGCTCACGAGCTTTCTTGTTCACGTGTGGTGAACGTAAAACAGTGAATTTCTCAACTTTAGTTGGCAATGGAATTGGACCAGATACAACTGCTCCTGTAGCTTTAACCGCTTTAACGATTTTTTCAGCTGATTTGTCTACCAATGTATGGTCGAACGACTTCAACTTGATGCGAATTTTTTGATTCATCTTGTTTGGTTCATTAGGTGAATACATGTCGAAAGAACCATTGACTCCGCCATGTATGTAATTTTGGTCTGCAAAACTACGCGATAAATATCTGATACACAAGTACTCAATTAAAATTTTGTCGGCGAATAGCTTCTGCCAGCGCCTTATTCAACGTAGCAAGATTCGCTGAGTAGATGTTTGGGCTTTGTTTTTTTAATTGTTCTTTTGCTTCGTTTCCATACGTGATTTCCCCCATTTGATAGGCTTGCATCGCAAAAATCAGGTAATAGACGGGTACGCCTTCATTCCATTGAAGTGCAGCCAAAGCGGCATCATAGGCCATTTTTTCTTGCTTGTATTGATTCAAAATGGGCAAGGCTTGTTGGAGTACATCCACTTGGAAGGGGTATTTTACAAGGGCTTTTTTTGCCTCCAAAAGCGTTTTTATCGCTTGAGTGGGTTGAGGTTTCAATAAACTTGTTTTCCAAAAGCTCAATATATTTTGGAGTCCTTGCACTTGGATGCCCGAATCTTTTTTGATGAGTAGGTCAATCTTTTGTAATGCCTGCAAGGGTTTTTCATGGTAATAATCTTGCCATGCCTGTAAAAAACTTTGTTCCGGGAAGGCGGCCTCTGTCAATGGATTTTTAGCCCATTGAATAAATGGATGTTCTGGCGCTTGGCTTTTAGCATAGAGCTGGTAATTGTATACATAGGCCCATTGGCGTAAGTCGGTCCCAGGGCTTTGCGCGCTTTCTGGGGCCATGATTGGCGTGGACTTGCCTGTTATTAGTGCGATGGCCAGATTGTTTGCTGCCAGAGCGGGGTCTGAGTCGGTGTTGTTTATAAGGGCTGTTTTTTGGTCGTATATCAGGTTTCCTGTGCTGATTGGGCTGTCTGGGTCGATTTCAAATGCCTTTTGGTAATAGTGTGTAGCCGAATCCAGGCTTTTTAGGTTTTCAAATTGTTTTGCTAAAGCTGTGGTAATTTCCAACGACGCTGGAAATTGTGCTTGTGCTTTTTGAAGCATAAATAATGCCTCAAATGCGTGGTCATTTGCGTGGTAAATGTTGGCAAGCGACAAGTAGGCTTTTTCGCTTGCATGTTTCTGCAAACTTGTAGCTAAATAATAGGCTGCCGACTCATTGTCATTCGCCTGCATAGCCATTGCTGCTAAACTCAAATTGCTCTTCGCATTCAATTTGCTGTGTAGCATGGCTTGTTGGTAGGCAAATTCAGCCGATTTTCGGTCGTTTGTAAGAATGGATATATCCCCGCGCTGATTGTAAAAGGCTGCTTGAAATTGATGGATAACGCTGGCATTTTTTGCATAAACCCATGCTGATCCCAAGATAAAAACACCAACATATAGTAGACGCAAATCTAGGTGAGGCGCTTTATGGACAATTTTGTATACGGGAAGGTTTTGTTTGATCGGCGTTCTGAAATTGCTGATGATGAATAGCGGAAACAATAGGAGCATGACACTTTGGCAAATGAGCGTCCAATGTACAAATGCGCTGATTCCTGGATCATTTCCGCTAATAAAAAAATACAACAGTGTACTTAGGCCAAACAAATTGATTCCCCAGCGGAGTCGAGCATTCAATTGGCCTGCTTGGAACGAATAAGCGAACCAAGCGAATTGACTAAAAAGGAATCCGGGGATTGCATATTGGATATCCCAACCCAAGAATTCCTTGCCATAAGTAAGCAGAAGATTTAAAAGGGAAAAGCCAAAGAAGGTGATCCAATTTCGTCTACTCTGTTTGAATTCACTGCTGTCGCCAACTTGAAAAAGCAAACGGGGAATGGCTGCGGAATGCAATATTGCGGTTGCGATTAGGCTTAAAATTCCAAGGCTAGTGAGTTGGTCGATGGCAACCATACTGATATCCGAAATGGAGCGGTGTGTATTCGTCCAATAGATGAGACCCGCCCACACGATAAATCCGCCCCAAAAGTAATTTCTTGGGATTTGAGCCCATTTTTTAAGTCCGATAAGGCAGAGCGTTAGTGCGATGAACGATGTCCCGATATATAGGTAAAATGGCCAAACAAGTTTTTCTGCAGCGGATGTAATGAATGATTGTCGGACGAAATAAATAATACCTTCTAGTTTCGTGCTACCATTTTCGTCGATAACTGCCCGATCGGGTATGATTTCGCTGATGGCAAGAAGGTTGATGGGTGAATAAGCGTAAAATAACCACAATGCTGTGCATGTCAGGCAAAGAGTGCCAACGAAAGCAGAAAAGGCAAATGGGGTTTTGGGCATTAAGTCTTTGATTTTTTCAAAAGCCAATTTCTGCATAAACTTTAATTCATTCAAAGAATTGGGCCGATTTTGTTAAAAAAAAGGAGAAAAATACAATCTTGATTTTTGTTTATTGGAAATTCCGAACTAATTTTGCAGTCCGAATGGATATCTCATTTTTATAAATTTAATTTTCAAATGGCAAACGCAGTTAATAAAGGGAGAGTTGCTCAAGTAATTGGGCCCGTAGTCGATGTGAGCTTCGAAGGAGAAGGATCACATTTACCAGCGATTTTAAACGCTCTTTCTGTTACCAAATCAAATGGTCAGGAACTTGTATTAGAAGTTCAACAACATTTAGGAGAGGATCGTGTAAGAACGATTGCGATGGAGGGAACAGAAGGTCTTCAAAGAGGTCAAGAGGTAATTGACAAAGGAACTCCGATGACCATGCCAACTGGTGAAGGTATCAAAGGGCGTTTGTTTAACGTAGTTGGGGATGCCATCGATGGTATTTCACAACCAAAATCAGATAAGGGATTGCCGATTCACCGTGCAGCTCCGAAGTTTGACGAGTTAGCAACGACAACAGAAGTATTATTTACAGGAATTAAAGTAATTGACTTATTAGCTCCTTACGTAAAAGGGGGTAAAATTGGTTTGTTCGGTGGTGCCGGTGTAGGTAAAACTGTATTGATCATGGAGTTGATTAATAATATCGCGAAAGCTTACGAAGGTTTATCTGTATTTGCAGGTGTTGGTGAGCGTACACGTGAAGGAAATGACTTGTTGCGTGAGATGATTGAATCTGGCGTAATTAAATATGGTGAAGAATTTAAGCATGCGATGGAAGCTGGTGAGTGGGATCTTTCGAAAGTAGATCAAACGGAATTAGCGAAGTCTCAAGCGACCTTGGTGTTCGGTCAAATGAACGAGCCTCCTGGAGCACGTGCACGTGTAGCATTGTCAGGTTTGACAGTTGCGGAGCACTTCCGTGATGGAGATGGCGAAGGTCAAGGACGTGATATCTTGTTCTTTATTGATAACATCTTCCGTTTTACGCAAGCGGGTTCTGAGGTATCTGCCTTATTGGGTCGTATGCCATCAGCGGTAGGTTACCAACCAACATTGGCGACGGAGATGGGAGCGATGCAAGAGCGTATTACTTCGACGAAGCGTGGTTCGATTACTTCGGTACAAGCGGTTTACGTACCTGCCGATGACTTAACGGATCCAGCGCCGGCAACAACTTTTGCCCACTTAGATGCAACAACGGTATTGTCACGTAAAATTGCTGAGTTAGGTATCTATCCAGCGGTGGATCCATTGGATTCATCATCTCGTATTCTATCTGCTGAAGTATTAGGTGATTCACACTATGATACAGCGCAACGTGTGAAGGAGATTTTACAACGTTACAAAGAATTACAGGATATCATTGCGATCTTAGGTTTGGATGAATTATCTGAAGAAGATAAGTTGGTTGTATCACGCGCACGTCGTGTTCAACGTTTCTTGTCTCAACCATTCTTTGTGGCGGAACAATTTACAGGCTTGAAAGGCGTTCTAGTTGATATCAACGATACGATCAAAGGATTCAATGCAATCATTGATGGTGGATATGACCACTTGCCTGAGGCGGCTTTCAACTTGGTTGGAACCATCGAAGATGCAGTAGTTAAAGGAGAGAAATTACTAGCAGAAGCTGCTAAATAAGAAATCATATGTTTGTAGAAATTATTACACCCGATCGTAAAGTTTTCTCTGGAGAAGCCTCTGTGGTGACTTTACCTGGCGTGGATGGTTCTTTTCAGATTTTGAATGATCACGCGGCATTGGTAAGTACTTTGGAAAAAGGAACATTATCTGCTGATAAAGAGGTCTTTCAAATTGAAGGAGGAGTCGTTGAAGTGTTAAACAATAAAGTGTTAATTCTTGCTGAAGGCGTCAACTAATTCTATGAAAAAGCTCGTTTTATTATTGCTAAGCGTTATTTTATTGAGTTCATGCTCAGAAAAGACGCAATTGACTGGTTCTTTGATGACATTAATTAAAGAAAATCAATTGCCCTTGGATAAGATTCAGTTTTACAATGACAATGCGTTGTTTTTAGAAAGAGAATTGAATGCGTCTGATGCGAATGTCAAATCGGGTAAAATTACCATTGTTAATGGCAAGTCTATTAACCGTGTTAGTTTGGAGCAAGAGACTCCTGGTGTTTTGGTGAAAGAGACCAAAGATCAGTTGTTGATTTCCTTTGAGGCAGGCGCAGGCGAAGAAAAAAGTTTGCACTTTGCACCTGTTTTGGGTGAGCGTGGTGAATATTATTATCAGTTAGTAGACGAATCAGGAAGTCCCACTTTCTCTCGTTTGATGTATGATGGCAACAAATATTTGCTTTACAATAAAAAGAAAGTGCGTTTGTTGATTATGAAGTCGTCTTTCTCAGGCTTGAAAGTAAGCAGCAAGCGGATGCGAGGGAATCGAATCAAATAATCAATCTTTTATAGAAATTTGAAAATAGGATGCTTGCATCCTATTTTTTTTTGTTTCAAATTTACAAAGGTATGCCTGCATACCACGCGCACCATGAAAGCAGAAAAAACCGTTGACTTCCAGATTAAATCCAGTTGGTATGCGATTAGTCGCATGTACAATACCTATTCCGCACAATTTGATATGACCATGGCGATTGGCTATGTGTTGTTACACATTGACAAGGAAGGTACCTCTGCAACCAAAATTGCGCCTGCCTTGGGACTAGAATCTCGGAGTTTAACGCGCATGTTAAAAACCCTTGAAGATAAGAAGTGGATTCGCCGCGAAGCGAATTATTCTGATAAACGTGTTGTAAAGATTTTTTTAACGGACTTAGGTAAGCAAAAGCGTGATCAAGCGAAGCAAGGGGTTTTGATATTTAACGACTTGATTTACCAGCGATTAGGGGAGGAAAAATTAGCCGATTTTTTTGAAGTTATCGGATCGATTAATAAAATTTTAGACGAAGAGTCTGATACCATATTTGAATCAGTTTCAAACAAATTAAAGCAATAGCCATGAGTAGTTCAACAGCATTTAAAGGTGGAGAGTTTTTAATTCGTGCTTTATCGCCATCGGAAATTTTTATTCCAGAGGATTTTACAGAAGAGCAACGGATGATTAGTCAAACTTGTTTGGATTTCATTCGTACTGAAGTGCATCCAATCTTGGATGAAATCGACTTTGCGAAAGACACTTCCGTAATGGTGGGTTTGATGGACAAAGCAGGTGAATTGGGCTTATTAGGGACTTCTGTTCCTGAGGAATTTGGTGGTTTTGGCATGGATTTTAATACATCGATGTTGGTCGCGGAGGCAACCGGAGGAGGTCACTCCTTTGCTGTAGCTTTATCGGCTCATACAGGTATTGGAACCTTACCTATTGTCTACTATGGCACAGATGAGCAAAAGAAGGCTTATTTGCCAAAACTTGCTACCGGTGAATGGAAAGCTGCCTACTGTTTAACGGAACCTGATTCAGGTTCGGATGCAAATGCCGCAAAAACGAAAGCAAAATTGAATGCAGCGGGGACACATTATGTGTTGAACGGGCAAAAAATGTGGATTACGAATGGTGGCTTTGCAGATTTATTTATTGTGTTTGCCAAAATTGACGATGATAAAAATTTGACAGCTTTTCTCGTGGAAAAAACCTTTGCTGGGATTTCCATGAATGAAGAAGAGCATAAGATGGGTATCAAAGGGAGTTCTACCCGTCAGATTTTCTTTACAGATTGTGAGGTGCCAATTGAGAATCTATTGTTTAAGCGTGAAGGAGGTTTTAAAATTGCGGTTAATATATTGAATATTGGACGTATTAAATTGGCCGCCGCGGTTATCGGAGGATCGAAAGGAATCATTAATTTAGCTACAAATTATTCGAATGAACGTAAGCAGTTTGGGAAGTCAATTCATGAATTTGGGGCGATACAAGCGAAACTTGCCAATATGGTTATTCGGACGTTTGCGTCTGAGTCTGCCTGTTATCGAGCCGGTCAAAACATTGATGAATCCATCGCCAGTTTGAAGGCAGCAGGAATGACCGATGCGGAATCTAAGTTGAAAGGAGTTGAGCAATTTGCAATTGAGTGCGCTATTTTGAAAGTGCATGGTTCTGAGGTGTTGGATTACGTCGCTGATGAAGGAGTTCAAATTTATGGCGGCATGGGATTTTCTGCGGAGGCACCGATGGATCGGTCGTACCGTGATTCACGGATTAATCGAATTTTTGAAGGGACCAACGAAATCAATCGCTTGTTGGCAATAGGTACCGTATTAAAACGTGCCATGAAGGGCGAAATTGAATTAATGCCCGCTGCTATGGCTGTTGGAAAGGAAATATTGGGTGTTCCTGATTTCTCGACGGATGTGCCAGATGGTTTTTTTGGTAAGGAATACAAAGTACTTGCCAATGCGAAGAAGGCCATCTTGATGACGGCGGGTGCTGCGATTCAGAAGTTTACGACCGAGATTGAGCACCAACAGGAAATACTTATGGGTATTTCTGATATGATGATTGAAGTGTATGTTGCAGAATCAGCCTTGGTGCGTGTGGACAAGTTAATGTTGAAAGATGGGGAGGACAAGCATCAAATAGCTCGTGAATGCGCCCTTGTATATCTCCATGAAGCAATAGACAAAATTGCAATTTCAGGTAAAGAGGTTATTATGGGCTTTGCAAAAGGAGATGAATTAAACGTATTATTGTTGGGCTTAAAACGATTTACGAAGATTGATGCGAAGAATTTAATTGAAGCAAGGCGTCAAATAGCACAGGCTGCCATTATAAAAAATGGGTATATTTTTTAAATTTTTCGTTATTCAGGACAAAATATCTATTTTTGATTTTTACTTTTGTTAAAATACATATTTACCATATTCCTTTAATTATACGTTTATGAAAAAATTAATTTGGGTACTGGCGATATTGCCATTTTTGTTTACCTCTTGTGCGAGCAAGAAAAAGATGACAGAATTGCAATCGCGTTTAACGGAATTGCAAGCAAGTAGCGATCAAGCGGTTGCGCGTGCGAAATCTGATTTGGCTGATTGTCAATCATTGACAGCGAGTTTACAAGGCGAAGTAAAGAAGCGTGATGCTGATTTAGATGCTAAAAATGGCCAATTGAAGTCATTGCAAGAGCAATTAGATTACATGAAGAAAACGAATACCAATTTGTTGGATCGTTTATCTGACTTATCGGTAATCAATAAATCAGGTGCTGAAAGTATTCGTAAATCTTTGGATGCTTTGAATGAGCAAGGTAAATATATCAAAGATTTGAACTCGTCTATTCAAAAGAAAGATTCAGTTAATTTATCATTAGTGATGAACTTGAAGCGTTCATTGGCTGATGTTAATGATGAAGATGTTTCTATTGAAGTGAAAAAAGGAGTTGTTTATATTTCTATTTCAGACAAATTGATGTTTGCTTCAGGGTCAGCTCGAGTTAATACAAAAGCTGAGGCTGTTTTAGCAAAAGTTGCTAAGGTAGTTAATGATCACAAAGGTTTGGATATCTTAGTTGAAGGACACACAGATGCTGTGCCTATTTCTACACCAGAATTCAAAGATAACTGGGACTTAAGTGCGATGCGTGCAACTGCTGTTGTGCGTGTGTTACAAACGAAGTTTGGCGTTGATCCAGAGCGAATGACTGCTGGTGGACGTGGTGAATTTGAGCCACAATCAGGAAACAACAGCCGTGCAGGTCGTAAGCAAAACCGTCGTACGGAAATTATCGTTACACCGAAATTGGATCAATTCTTTGATTTGTTGGCTGCTCCAGCTGGTAAATAATCAATTGATTACGCATTTTGAAAAGGGCTTCCATTTGGAAGCCCTTTTTTTATAAACTTTGTTTGACGATTTCTCGTTTTCGCCTCGATACAAGCAATTGGGTTCCGTCAGATAATTCAAGTGTGTTGTCCCCGCTTAGTTTGTAATTAGCGAGTTGCCCTTTATTAATTAAGTAAGACTTGTGTATACGTAAAAATGGGTGAAGTCTTAGTTGGGATTCGAATTTCTTAAGTGTTTTGGCCATGGTAATTGGTCCTTCAGACTTTCGATAGATGATGCTATAATTACTCTTTCCTTCGATGTATAGGACATCTGAAATTTCACAGGTTTGAAGGTCAGGTAGTTTTAGTGTTGTTTTCATTGGCCTTTTGTAAGCAATTCAATGCAAACCTATGAAATTGCTTCGCCTACCTAAAGAAAGATTTATTAAGTGGTCGTGTTTTTTTAATTGGGGGTGAATTAGCAACTAGTTGATGACTCTGCAATCAGATAGCTCGAATGCAGCAGGATGCTAAAGCGACGGTTGGCTAGTAAAACAAAAAGACAAGCCTTTCGACCTGTCTTTTTTCTAGTAGCGGGTCCAGACTCGAACTGACGTCCGTCGGCTGACGGATAAGAGCCCAAGGAGTATTTACAATAGCCCTTTAATAAAAGTTCTCCCTCGGCTCGATTTTAGTTCTTTTTCTCTTTTCATTGCATCCGATTTCGTATCAAAAAACTCAACGTAAATAACTTTCCAAGGTCGATATTGAATCGTATAACCGCTTTTCGCTAGGGAGTTATGTGAATGAAATCGACTTATTAAATCAGATGTAAAGCCGACATATATTTTATTGAATGTTGCTGAGTATAAAACGTAGGTAACGAACATGATGATTCTGTTATTCGTTGTTTTAAAAAAGAAAAAGACAAGCCTTTCGACCTGTCTTTTTTCTAGTAGCGGGGGCCAGACTCGAACTGACGACCTTTGGGTTATGAGCCCAACGAGCTACCAACTGCTCCACCCCGCGATATATTGGAGTGCAAATATGCAGGGTTTTTTCGGGAAAAACAAGTATCTTTGTTAAATTATTCACAATATCCCATTCGGGGAATTTATTATTTGACATGGCCCAGCAGCATAAAGCAGGTTTTATAAGTATCATCGGCAAGCCCAATGTAGGCAAGAGTACGCTGATGAACGCTTTGGTTGGTGAGCGCTTGTCGATTGTAAGTTCTAAAGCGCAAACAACACGCCATCGTATTTTAGGTATGTTGAATGGAGAATACCAGGGAGGCGAATACCAAATCATCTATTCGGATACTCCAGGCGTTTTAATGCCAAAATATGAATTGCATAAGTCCATGATGGCTTTTGTGAAGAATTCGTTAGAGGATGCGGATGTTGTTTTATATGTGACAGATGTATTTGATACCTACGAAGATTTGGAGTTCCTAACAAATTGGAAGGATCATACGGCAACACCCATCGTTGTATTGTTGAATAAAATTGATTTGGTGACAGAAGAAAAGCTCCAAGTCTGCATGGAATATTGGCAGGGTATTTTCCCCGGAAAGCCTATTTTGCCTATATCTGCGCAAGAGCATGTACATTTAGATCAAATCTTTAAGCACATTGTGGAGAATTTGCCTGTTCATCCGCCGTTTTTTGATAAAGATGAATTAACAGACAAAACAGAACGTTTCTTTGCTGCCGAGATTATTCGGGAAAAGATATTTTTGAATTATAAAAAGGAGATTCCTTATTCTTGTGAAGTTGTGGTGACCTCGTTTAAAGATGAGCCTACTATTTTGCGAATTGCCTCTGAAATTTACGTAGAACGGGTTTCTCAACGGGCTATTATTATTGGGCATAAAGGTGAGAGTATAAAGAAAGTAGGGATTCAGGCACGTGCCGATTTGGAAGCTTTCTTTGGTAAAAAAGTTTTTTTAGAGCAGTTTGTGAAGGTAGAGCCAGATTGGCGTGCAAAAGCAGATAAATTGCGATCATTTGGGTATTCACCCGATTAATTTTTAGGACAGATGTCAAATATTGTAGCCATTGTAGGCCGCCCAAATGTGGGCAAATCAACGTTGTTCAATCGTTTAATTGAACAGAAAAAAGCCATTATGGATAACATGTCAGGCGTTACGCGTGACAGACATTACGGTTATGGCCAGTGGACCGGCAAATTCTTCTCTGTTATCGATACAGGGGGATATGTGCATGGGTCCGAAGATATTTTTGAAGGTGCGATTCGTGAACAAGTTGAATTAGCGATTGAAGAATCGGCTGTTTTATTATTTGTTGTTGATTGTACGACGGGATTAACCGATTTAGATAAAGATTTTGCCAATGTATTACGTCGCTCTAAAAAGCCTGTAATCTTGGTTGCGAATAAAGCCGATACCAATGAAAAAGCGATGGCAGCTGCCGAGTTTTATGAATTGGGCTTGGGTGAGCCATTTCCTATTGCCGCCGAAAGTGGTAGTGGGACAGGGGATATGCTAGATGTGATGATTTCCCATTTCAAAGATGAAGGAATCGAAAATCCAGAGGCAGGTGTACCGCGTGTTGCAATTCTTGGCCGACCGAATGTAGGTAAATCATCTTTTTTGAATGCTTTGTTGGGGCGTGATCGTTCTATCGTGACTGATATGGCTGGAACAACTCGAGATGCCATTCAGAACCGTTATACATTATATGGTAAAGATTTTATCATTACTGATACGGCCGGTATACGTAGAAAGGCGCGCATTGACGATAACATTGAATATTATTCTGTTTTACGTTCAATCAAAGCCTTAGAAGAATGCGATATTGCCATTATTTTAATTGATGCTACAACAATTGATCCATTAACAGGACTTGAGGCTCAAGATATGAATATCGTGAGTATGGCCGATAAAGCGAAGAAGGGTATTGTATTGATGGTGAATAAGTGGGATTTAGTTGCCAAAGATACGAATACCGCTATTCAGTTGGAGAAAGCCATCAAAGATCGTATGGCACCCCTGAATTATATGCCAGTAATCTTTACTTCGGTGATGGAGAAAAAGCGTATTTTCCAGGTTTTGGAGATGATGCTTGAAGTCTATGAGAATCGTTCACAAAAGATTTCGACTTCGAAATTAAACGATGTCATGTTAGAGGTAATTCAAAATTATCCGCCACCTGCTTGGAAAGGTAAATACATCAAGATTAAATACTGTACACAGGTTTCTACGCCTTATCCTACGTTCATTTTCTTCTGTAATCTTCCTCAGTATATTAAGGAGAGTTACGAACGTTACATGGAGAATCAAATGCGTAAGAATTTCAAATTAGATGGGACGCCTATTTCGTTATTCTTTAGAAAGAAATAGGTCAGTGATGGACGAAAGGCTGATGTAACCTAATTGGCCTTTCGCTCCTATACCCCAAATAGTGTCTCCTACCTGAATGATGTTATGATAAGGGCTGTTTCCTAAACTTCTCCATCGTTTCGTTTTTGGATGATAAGCAGCACTTTGGCTTGGGCCAGATACAATCCAATAGGGTTTCGCCCAAATCACTTTTTCCATGTAAAATTTAGGAGTGTCTTTTAATATTTCCCACCGTTTTCCTCCATCGATTGTGGTAATGATCGGAACCGAAAGTTCATTTAATTTACGGTAATCTCCTCCAACCGCCCAAAATTCGTTTTTATTTTTTGAACCGATTGAAAAATAGCCTTTAGCTTCACCTGATGCAATGCCGGGATAGCTAATCTGCCACATGTTTTTACGGATATTATAAGCGTAAATTTTGATTGAATCTGCCCCGCCTCCCACAAAATATAGTCGGCCATTAGCTTGTAACATGCTTGAGCCACTAGCTGCGAAAAATGCTTCGTTTGTTTGTAATTTAGGAGTGGAAGCGGCGTCGAGCTCTACGAAAGTATTTTTCTTATAATAAAATAGCGTGAGCCTTTGTTTGATCGGATCAGATAATAGCCACGCTTGTTTATTTTCTGTATCCCACTGTAGGCAATCGAAAAAATAGCCGGGACTGTTTTTTTTGAATATTTCTTGCCATTTTTTTCCGCCGTCCATCGTTCGATATACGATTGCCTTGCCTTCTTCTGATGGTCCTGCACTCATCAACATGATATCTGTTCTATTTAGGATCGCAAGATCCCTGAAATCGATTTTTTCCGCATCGGGTACGTGTTGGAATGTCCACGTTTTTCCGGCATCCGTAGAGTGTCCTACTGTCCCTTGTGTTCCACTGGCCCATATTTGTCGTCCACGCGATTTTAATCCCCGGAATGACGCATTGCTAGGTATTTCCACCTTTGTCCACTGAGACAGACAAGGAATGCTTATGAGCAATAGTATGTATCGAAAATATTTCATCATAAAAAAAGCCGATCGTTTCGGATCGGCTTGATTTAAAAGTGTTTGTTATTATTTATTTACAATAACCTTACCAACGAACGATTTGCCGCCATCAGCTTTAATTTGTAAAATGTAGATTCCATTTGCTAATCCACTCACTTCTAAGATTGAAGTTCCGTCTGTATTAGCAATTTTACCTGCGTATACGGGACGACCTACCATATCATAAAGTGTGATCTCTCCATTTGTCCAATCTTCTAAGATTTGAATTTGAACCTTAGCTGTTAAATCTGAACTAGATGCAGCTGTGATTGGGTTTGGATAAACGGCTACACCTGAATAATCTGGATCAACAGTGTACGTATACTTAACCGCATCCGTAATACAAGTTAAAGGAGTTCCGTCGATTGTGTATAAATATTTACGGGCAACTGTATAATCGCCTGCCGTTTTAACTTTAGAAATGTATGTTTTCGGAGTCAATAATGCTGAGCCGAATTTCCAAACATACTCACCAGCACCTGTTGCGTTAACTGTAGCTGCAGACGGGAAGTTTGTTGCTTTTAAGGTATAAACGCCTTCTTTAACAATCTTCGTATCTGATGCTAATGCTGGATTAGGTTGAGCTACTACTTTGATGATGTTCGAATTCAATGAAATACAACCATTGATATCACGAGCAGTCGCTGTGTAGCTTCCGCTTGTTTTAACATCTGCTAATACCTTACCTTCAAATTTCGTGCTCCAGATAACATCGTTTGTTGATGTTGCTACTAAGCTAACTGTGTTGATTGTACCTGTTTCTGACTTAACGCAGAAATAGGGTGAAGCAGCATTAACCGTTGCAATTGATGGTGCCGCAGGCAATGGCAATACAGTGATGACCACTGGGCTTGAAGCCAATGAATAACAGCCATCTGGATTAATTAAACGAACGGTATAGCTTCCATCTTTGTCAATGTTTGCTGTTTTGCTTGTTGTGTTATTACTCCACTCATATTTAGTTGCTAAGCCATCAGCTAAATCTGAAGACTCAAGAACAGCCGCAATTGGGGTTCCAAAACACC
>JBDLUL010000065.1:0-14523 GCA_039805345.1 Bacteroidota bacterium
GGCTGATTTAAGTGGTGCGCCGAAAAGCCAATCCAGTAATTTCGAGTATTTAGCAATCCCCCTACACTGAGGTCTAGGTAGGCACGCTGGTTATTCATGTTTGATAACAAAGGATCTGTACTTGCGCCCAAACTTCCACCTGTTAATAAGTTGTTGATTTGATCTCCCGTAATCAAATTGCTCATATCTAAACCTCGATTTACATACGTCCCTTGCATGCCCAAAGATAGGGCCTGATCCGGACTTAAATCAATGTGGTAGGCATATTGAAGCCCTAAACTGGTTGTTTTAAGGTTGGCAAATTGCTTATCTGTTGTGGCAATAATACCCACACCGCTATTAATGTTACCTAAGCTTAAATCTGCCGAAAAGGAGGTGAACTGGTAGTTGGCCTCTAAATTAGGCCATTGATTTCGGTAATTAAAATTGACTTTTGACGTACTGTTGATGCCAGCAAAAGCGGGAGATATCAAGAGGGGTGCTGAGTAGAATTGCGATAATTGCGGATCTTGTGCTCGACCCAGGTATGGGATGCAAACACAGATTAGGCGAAACACGAAAATGGCTAAGCTTTTTTTCATACCGCTCATTATAGCCCCGCAATTTAGGTCTTCGCTTTACAAAAACCAATAAAATGCGTTAATTTGTACAAGCTGACTCAAAACCTATGCTTCGGAGCATTTTCATTTTTTGCTTATTGATTGGGGTGAATTCTTTCACCTGGGGGCAGCGTATCATATACCGAAATAATTGTTTGACTCAATGTGCGGATTGTAGCTCATCTGCATCAAGTGACATGGCTACCGTTTTTGAGTTTTCAGAAAATCTGCCTAGTACTTCGAAGTATTTATGGGATTTTGGCGATAGTGGGTCTCCATCAAATACGTCAACTGATCATACAGGGATTCATCAGTATTGTACTCCTGGGGCGAAGACCGTTACCTTGACGATTCAAGCGGGAACTACAACAACAAAATACACACAGGTTGTTCAAATCGGTCGTCTACCCTTTATATACCTTGGGAAAGATGAAAAAGATTCGACAATAACGATTTGCAAGGGTCAAAAAGTAATATTGAAGGCCTTTTCGAAAGTAGGAAAGCCTAATTACCCCGTACAAATTGCATGGTTTCCCAAAGGAGAAACGACTGATGAAATTGTTGCTGATTCTTCCGGATGCTACTCGGTGCAAGTAACGGAGCCCGCATCGGGCTGTACAGTTGAAGCCAAAATGCAGGTCAAAATTTGTGGTGACAGGGATCCCAATGCAAACATTAATAAATACGTGGATGCTTGGTATTTTGGAAATGGAGCGGGTGTCCTTTTTAATGGATCTGCGGATAATCCCAAAGACACCACGGGCGGATTGGTTGTTCCAGAAGGCGTTGCAAAAATGACTGACCCCACCAATAGTTTGATTTTTTATACGGATGGACAAAAAATCTTTGATCGAAATAACAATCCAATTTATGCTGTTGGTGATACCACCAAGCGTCTGAATGGCGATTTGTCAAACGCTCAAGGAGTAACTGTTATTCCTAAAACTTCGTGTAAAGGATGTCAAGCTGAATACTATGTTTTTACCTTGTCCAAAAATACAAAAGGGGAAAACTTACTGTATTACAGTATTGTCGACATGAAGTTGAATAAAGGGAAGGGGGGTGTTTCCGTACTAAATCAGTTAGTCAGTCCGGTTCCAGCAACTTCCCGATTATTAGCCTCAGAAGGTGGTCAAGGATTTTATTGGCTCGTGGTGCAGGATATGAATTCCAATACGACAAGAACGTATAAAATTTCAAATGTCGGCATATCAGCCCCTCAAACGAGTCAAGGGGGAACACAGATGACAAGCACAACCGGCAATGGATCTACGACGAAAATTTCGGTTGATTGGACAAAAATGGCCGTTGCTGTTCCGGGTCCACCACGAAATAAAGTTGATTTATTTGATTTTGACCCATCGACAGGAAAGCCCACCTATCAAATGAGCATTGATTTAGGTCCAAGTCCCCCAACTGTTTATGGATTAGAGTATTCACCTAATAAAGATGTATTGTATGTAAGTTTAAAAGGAGATGGAGTAAGTGTTCCTTCAAAAATTTTACAATTTGACTTATCCTCTAAAGATTCAGCCAAAGTGGCCAAATCAAGGGAAGAACTCTATTCAAGTTTCGAAAAAATAGGCGCATTGCAGGTTGACCCCGTATTCAATACCGTTATTTTTGTTGCAATCGATGGGAGTAACACGTTGGCGAAAATTACAAACCCCAATGGTCTGCTGAACGCAACGGATACAACGATTGTTAAAGCAAGTTTTGTCCGTAATGCTGTGACCTTTTCTACGCCCGGTGTGACAAGTCGTCTCGGACTTCCTCCTTCCATTCCAAGTCCGCAGGATCCAAGTAGCCCGCCAAGTATTTCAAAACCAACATGTAAAGGGACTTCATTTGAATTTACGATCGATCAGAAGTTGTGCGATCCCTTAAATAATGACCGGATAGACTGGAAAATATATCAAACGGTACTGAGTCCATTCCCCAATAAAATAGGGCTCATGGTGCCCTTGGATTCAACCAAGTTGATTTACAGTTTTACAGGTGCCACATTAAAATTTGATTTTCCTGTTTCGGGGAAATATGTTATCACCGCGGCAATTAGCAATAGCTGTATCAAGAATTTTCCTTTGGATGCGCAGGAATTTGATATTGTTGTGTTGAAGCCAACCCAATTGACTCCTGTCTATAATCGGATCTGTAAAACAGATGCGCTTGTCGTACCGACTCAACTACCTGTAAGTTCTAATTTGCAATATCAATGGAGTACAGGTGCACGAACACCATCCGTTCAAATTCCAGCTCCAGGCGGAAAAGTTTCATTGATGCTGTCTGATTATGCGACGGGTTGTTCGGTTAAATTAAGTACGGAAGTGAATTTTCTGGACAATCCACACTTTATTCCCAAGACATCCTATTCTATTTGCATGGATGAGCCTAAGCCCTACAATTTACAATTGAACGGCAAAGTTGATAGTTTAAAATTCGAATGGAAATTTGGTTCTAGTGTGATAAGTACGCAAAACAAAGTTCGCGTCACCTTAGCAGGAAACTACACAGTTCGGATAACAGACCTGGATAATTGCAGTATCGATCACACATTTGCCGTTGCAGACAAATGCGAACCAACCTTATTGACACCCAATGTCTTCACGCCCAATAATGATGGTAAGAATGATACCTTTATGCCACAGCCTAAAAATCCGCTGCGGGCTAAAATCTTAGGTTTACAAATTTTCAACCGCTGGGGTGAACTGCTGTATACCAGTAAAGGGCCTGAATTTGCTTGGGATGGAAAAGTCAATGGAACGCGTGTTCCACAGGAGTCCTACGTTTGGCAGCTCCAATATGAATCCTTGGATTATCCTGAACGCGGTATGCTGACAGATCGAGGTGGCGTATTAGTGATTTACTAATAAGCTCGCACTTCAATGCCTTTCATGAAATTCACGAATGATTTGTTTACGACCTGATTTCCACCCGGAGTAGGGAAGTTACCCGTAAAATACCAATCACCTAAATGGTTCGGACAAGCGATGTTGAGGTTTTCGACTGTTTGGTAAACAATCGAAAGTTCAGCCTGCAGATTTTTAGGCTTCACGATTTCCGCAATTTTATCCGAAATCTCTTGATCGGTGAATGGCGCATAAATCGCCTTGACAAAGTTCTCTTGTGATGCCGTGCCATTTTCAAGGGCAACCAAACATTTCAAGTTCACCTCATCCAAGATGTGTTCCAGGTTTCGTTCTTTCAATAAAGCCAATGCCGCACGGAATGCAACAAATTCCTTCATTTTGGACATGTCGATTCCATAGCAATCTGGGTAACGGATCTGTGGCGCCGAAGAAACGATCACAATTTTCTTAGGTGATAATTTATCCAATAGACTTAAGATACTCTTTTCTAAAGTCGTACCACGCACGATTGAATCATCAATCAGTACAACGGAATCCACATTTTTCTCGATCACCTCATAGGTCGTGTCATATACATGAGAAACCATATCATCTCGCATGGCATCACTTGCAATGAAGGTACGAACCTTCACGTCTTTGGAAATTAATTTCTCCACCCGAGGACGGAACGTAAGTAATTCTTCGAGTTGGTCTTCAAACAGAATCCCTTCCATGATTGCCTGCTTACGTTCTTTGGCCAAATGATCTTCTAAGCCATCAATCATGCCTAAGAAAGCACTTTCAGCTGTATTGGGAATGTATGAGAAAACGGTGTGCTTTAAGTCTTGTTTAACCTCATCTAAAATCTGAGGAATTAATAAACGGCCTAATTTTTTACGCTCACGGTAGATATCGGGATCCGATCCACGTGAGAAGTAGATGCGTTCAAATGAACATGACTTTTGTTCGATGCGGTCAATGAATGGAACTTCTTCTACAGAACCATCCATCGCGATAATCAAGGCATGTCCAGGTGTAATTTCTTGGATTTGATCGTAAGCGCAATTGAAAGATGTTTTAATCGCTTGCTTTTCGGAAGCTACGACAACCACCTCATCATCCATGTAATAATAGGCTGGGCGAATACCTGCCGGGTCACGTGCCACAAATGAAGCACCGTAACCGGTCATTCCCACCATGGCATATCCACCATCGAAATCCTTACATGAGCGCTCAAGAACGCGTTTCAAATCAATATTCGCGGCTAATACATCCGACAATTCGGGATTTTCGTATTGGTCCTTGAACTTCCCAAATTGGCGTTGGTTTTCTTCATCCAAGAAGTGACCAATTTTCTCCATCACAGTCACCGTATCCACTTTTTCCTTCGGGTGCTGACCTAGTGAAACCAATTTGTCGAACAAATCGTCCACATTAGTCATGTTGAAATTACCCGCCATCACCAAATTTCTGCTACGCCAGTTATTTTGACGAAGCATTGGATGACAGTTTTCGATTTCATTTTGTCCATGTGTTCCGTAACGTAAGTGTCCTAATAAGACCTCACCGGTAAACGCGACATTATCTTGCCACCACGCCGCATCATGAACAGCATCAATGCCGGTCTCGCGTTTCGTGTCTTTAGCAAGTTTTTGTGCTTTTCTGAATTTCTTGTTGATTTTGCCGAAGATATCCGCAACTGCTTGCGGCTCGACTGAACGGTAACGGCTGATGTAGCGGCTTCCCGGTTTTACATTAATCTTAATGTTAGCTACCCCAGCTCCATCTTGCCCCCGGTTTACTTGCTTTTCCATCATGAGGTAAAGCTTGTTTAAGCCATACATCGGCGTATTGTACTTGTCCAAGTAGTGCTGAAAGGGTTTTCGCAATCGGATTAGTGCAATTCCGCATTCGTGCTTGATGGATTCAGACATTGGGGGTTTGGGTTTTGGCTAATAATTAGCCCAAAATTAGCTAAATATTATGAGCTACAAATGTTATTTTTTGTTTTTTTAATCTAGGCTTTCCAAATGCTATAAATAAGCGTAGGGAATAGCATAGAGGCAATAATTCCACATGTCAGTACCAAATAAATCCAGTTGTTTTTGAGCGTATCTGCTGGATGAATAGCATCCCCTTTCTTGAAGTACATCTGGAAAGGAATTCGTAGGTAATAATAAATGGAAATCGCTGTCATTAAGATCGCTGTGACCAATAAGGCTAGGACTGAATTGCTTTGTGTGATTTGGTACTTTTCCCATAATTGGCTGAAATAGTTGACCTTAGCTAAGAATGTTCCCGCTGGAGGCAAACCAATTAACGCAACAAAACCGATAAACAAGCTCAATGCACGAACGGGATAAGCTTGTCCAAATCCCGCCCATTGGTCCATATCATTATCCTGATATGGGGTTGTTTTTACTTCATCTAATATGTAAAACACTAAAATCGTGCTCAGGCTATAGACCAAACTATAGAATAATAGGCTATCGACACCCTGCTCAGCCGGCATCAACCAGGCCATTGCTAAGAATCCTCCATGTGCAATGCTGGAATAGGCTACTAAGCGTTTGGCATTCAGTTGATTGAGGGCGCCTAGATTTCCAACTAACAAGGTCAATATCGCCAACACAGCAATGATATCTTGCATGGAAACAGGGACAAAATGCACCAGACGGATGCCCAACCATGCCACGGCAATTTTAGGAGCTGTGGATATCCAACTCATCCAAGCAGCTGGTAGGCTTTCCATAACATCTGGACTCCAGGGATGAAACGGTACCCATGACATTTTGAATAAAATGCCTGTGCCCACGAGTGCTAAGGCCATGCCGGATAAATAAGGATCCGCCGTTGCCAAGCCTCTGCTAAATGCAGGATCTAAGATTTGCATGGTACCTGTGATCCCATAGATCAAGGAAAGACCATACAATAACATGGCCGAAGTTCCCATACCAAACAATACATAGGGCAATGCTGCGCGAACGCCTTCTTTGTCTTTGCGCAATCCTACCAATAGATAGGTTCCCATAGACATCAACTCGATGCTCAGAAATATGCTTAGGAAATGAATACTCAAACTCGTTAGTAAAGAACCGAGAAGTATTGAGAAGAATCCTATTTTCTCCTCAAACGAAAAGGATTTTTGTTGGTACTGATTGATGCTAATGATGATGAATCCAATACTCAAAATCAGGCAATTGATGGCATTCGCGCCTGGATTTACCCAGAGCATATGGAAGGAAACAAAGCCTTCAGTGCCATGATTCATGCGCTGATAAGCAAGAAGTAATGCCAAAATAAGACCTCCCTGTGCGATGAGATAACGCCAAGAACGACTACTTTTTTCGCTTCCACCCACTAAAAATAAATCCCCCACAATGCTTACAAGAATCCAAGCGGCAATCACTAATTCGGGTAAGATGTGCTGATACCCTTGCAAGATTCCTTGCAATTTGATTGGTAATGCCTGCATGAGTCCTTCTGTGATCATGGGTTTACATTTTTTGTTTTAAGTAATGGGCAGTCGGATTATTATCTTTTAATGCGCACATCGCTTCGGGGGTACCTTCGAAACTTAAATGCCCGCCATTTTCACCACCTTCCGGCCCTAAATCGATGATGTGGTCAGCACACTTAACCACTTCCATATTGTGTTCGATGATGATTACCGTATCGCCTTGCTCCACCAAATCGTGCATGGCCTTCAATAATTTTTTGATGTCGTGAAAGTGCAAACCGGTTGTAGGCTCATCGAAAATAAACAAGGTCTTGCCTTTGTTGCCATTTCCTTTGCCTAAAAAGCTGGCCAGTTTGACACGCTGGGCCTCACCACCGGAAAGGGAATTTGATGATTGACCTAATTTAATATAGCCTAAACCTACCTGAAAGAGTGGGTCGATTTTCTCTGCAATTTTTGGTGCTTTTTCCTGAAAGTAGGGGATACTTTCCTCTACGGTCATGTCCAAGATGTCTGCGATGTGTTTGTCTTGGAATTTGATGTCCAAGATTTCTTGTTTGAATCGTTGGCCGTTACAAGACTCGCAAGTTAATTTGATGTCGGCCATGAATTGCATCTCGATGGTGATTTCCCCCTCGCCTTGGCAAGTTTCACAGCGGCCTCCTTCGACATTGAATGAAAAATGCGCGGGTTTATATCCGCGGGTTTTCGCCAAAGGTAATTCGGAAAACAATGCCCGAATGGCATCGTAGGCCTTGATGTAGGTAATCGGATTGGAACGCGAGGATTTCCCGATGGGCTGTTGGTCCACCATTTCAATGCTCGCAATTTTATTTGTACTACCTGCTAATTCTCTGAATCGACCCGTTTCCTCCGTGCCTAATTGTAAATTTCGCAACAAGGCAGGGTATAAAATTTTACGAATCAAGGTCGATTTTCCAGAACCCGAAACTCCTGTCACCGCAGTCATGATGCCCAATGGAATCTTGACGTCGATGTTTTTTAAGTTATTTTCATTCGCTCCTTTGATCTCGATATGGGCCAAGGGCTTTCTTCGGAAACTCGGAATCTCGATCGTGTCTTTTCCTTGTAAAAAACGCAAGGTGTGGCTATCCGTTGTTGTATCCAACAAGGCTTCTGCCAAATTTCCTTGAAAACTCAGTTGGCCACCATGTCTTCCCGCTTCCGGACCAATATCAATAATCTGATCTGCGGCCCGCATGATGTCTTCCTCGTGTTCCACAACAATCACGGTATTTCCCATCGCTTTGAGCATCTCCAATACCGAAATTAAGCGTTCGGTATCTCGTGGGTGCAATCCGATACTTGGTTCATCGAGGATGTACATGGATCCTACCAATGCACTTCCTAAGGACGTGGCTAATTTGATGCGCTGGAATTCGCCGCCAGATAGGGTAGAAGTCAAGCGGTTTAAGGTTAAGTAACCTAATCCCACCCGGTTCATGTAATCCAAACGGTTTTTGATTTCGATCAAGATTCGTTTGGCGACAGCCGTATCAGTTTCACTCAGTGTTAATTGATCAAAGTAATCTTTGACTTTTGAAATAGGCCAAAGCACCATGTCGATGATAGACGCATCTTTAATCTTCACATAACCGGCATCACCGCGTAATCGGGAGCCTTGGCATGCTGGGCAATTCGTTTTGCCACGGTAACGCGACAACAATACACGGTATTGAATTTTATACGTTTCTTTTTCTAGGTGGTCGAAAAAATGTGTTAAGCCAGCAAAATATTTGTTTCCCTTCCAAAGCAATTGCTTTTCCTTTTCCGTCAAATCCTTGTAGGGACGATGAATCGGGAAATCAAAATGGATACCATTCCGCAACAAGGGGTGTAACCATTCGCTCATCCGCTCACTGCGCCAGGGGGCAATCGCACCTTCATACACTGATAAATCATGGTCTGGAATGACCAAATCTGGGTCTAAGCCTAAGACCTTGCCATAACCTTCGCAGTTTCGACAAGCTCCATAAGGATTGTTGAACGAGAAAAGATTCAAGCTGGGCTCTTCGAAAGCCATGCCGTCAAGCTCAAATTTATTGGAAAAGCTTTTACGTTTTTGGTCCTGTATTTCGACCCAACAAACGCCGTCACCTTCGAAATAGGCTGTTTGAACCGAATCTCCCAATCGGAAAATGGTTTCTTCATCGGCGTTAGCAATTAATCGGTCGATGAGAATTGCAATGTCATTGCGCTTTTTGGAAAGACTTTTTAAGGTCTTTTCATCTTCCACGAGCTCCTCTAAATCTAAGA
Source organism: Bacteroidota bacterium (assembly GCA_039805345.1). Taxonomy (GTDB): domain Bacteria; phylum Bacteroidota; class Bacteroidia; order Cytophagales; family Spirosomataceae; genus Aquirufa. The sequence continues at coordinate 9,186 of JBDLUL010000065.1, forward strand.
TTTCAGATTCTATTTTCAGTCGAGTATAGCCCTTTTGAATGAGTAATTGGCATTCCTCGAGTAAGGACCTTTCGGGATGATGCAGTAAAGGTGCTAGAATTAAGACCTTTTTTTGATCATGGGATACGATCCAGTCCACGATGGTGGAGACGGAATCCTTTTTTACCTCTTGGCCGGAAACTGGGGAAATCGTTTTTCCGATGCGGGCAAAGAGCAATTTAAGGTAGTCGTATATTTCAGTTGTTGTACCTACCGTAGAACGTGGGTTTTTGGTATTGACCTTTTGTTCGATGGCAATCGCAGGAGCAACGCCTCGGATGTAATCGACAGCGGGTTTTTCCATGCGTCCTAGGAATTGGCGTGCATAGGAATTTAGACTTTCGACATACATACGTTGGCCTTCTGCGAATAAGGTGTCAAATGCAAGAGATGATTTCCCTGAACCGGATAAGCCCGTCACAACGACCAGTTTATTTCGCGGAATGGCAACGTCCACATTTTTTAAGTTGTGTACGCGGGCACCTTTGATAATGATGTGTGTTTTGGGATCTAAATTTTCGAAATCTTGGGGTGCAGGAGAACTCATATCTCAAAATTATCCTTTAATTTTGATAAACCCAACCCTTAAGCTTTGGCAATCCTTAAAGGTTTGCCAAAGCTAAGTTCGGGGAAAGTTTTTTTTAGCTGTTTCAACTACTTGATAAAATGAAATCGACTTACTTATTTTTTGCAATTTTCTTCAGTGTTTTGAGTTTCAATTGCCTTGCGCAAGATCCGGTTGTTATCGCCGAAGAGGGTGCTCGAGGAGATCTAGACGTAGAACCGGATGTCCGCGATTTAAGTTTTCGGGAGCGGTTGCACCTGGGTGGTGGAATTTCAGGATTGAGTTTTGGAAACCCGACCAGCATCGGTGTTTCACCGATGGTGGGGTATATGGCAACCAATACCACGATTTTAGGCGTTGGGATGACTTATCAGTATTATGCTTATCGAGGCTATGCGGCATCTAATTTGATTGGGGAACGTATTTTTGTTCGGCAATATGTGCCAGCTTTATCAGCGTTGTTAGGTCAAAGTTATTTGACTGCCCAGGTTGAAAATTTCAGTGACCTATCAAATTCCTTTGCGGAATATTCGAATCCAATTTTGGTGGGAGTCGGGATTGGATCCAAGATTGGAATCAATTTAAATGTGATGTATGATTTAAATTATTCCGCATCAAAATTGTCCCCATATGGCTCTGCGCTGGTTGTACAAGTAGGCGGATTTTTCTTTTAACTTTTTTAAAACAATTTGGCCTAAATTATTGTCTTACATATCGAAGAAATTCAGCGATTAATTCTTAATTTCGAATTCATTTATTTCACACATGTCAAAAGAACTTTTATCCGAACCTCTTTTAGTTGAGGACCCAAATCGTTTCGTTTTATTCCCGATCAAACATGATGATATCTGGCGGTTTTACAAACAATCTCAAGCGTCTTTTTGGACTGCAGAAGAGATTGATTTGCAACAAGATTTGTCGGATTGGAAGAAGTTGAATGATGGCGAGCGTCATTTTATCTCACACGTATTAGCCTTTTTTGCAGCCTCTGACGGGATTGTAAATGAGAACTTGGCGAATAACTTCTTGAAGGAAGTTCAATATGCAGAGGCGAAATGTTTCTATGGTTTCCAGATCATGATGGAAAACATTCACTCAGAAACGTATTCACTTTTGATTGATACCTATATTCAGGATCCCAAAGAAAAAGATCGTTTGTTGCGTGCAATTGAGACGATTGATTGTGTGAAGAAAAAAGCGGATTGGGCTTTGAAGTGGATTGAGAGCGATAGTTTCGTTGAGCGTTTGATTTCATTCGCTGCCGTGGAGGGTATTTTCTTCTCAGGTTCATTCTGTTCAATCTTCTGGTTGAAGAAGCGTGGTTTGATGCCAGGTTTGTCATTCTCGAATGAGCTAATTTCACGTGACGAAGGTTTACACTGTGATTTTGCATGTTTATTATATGCAGATCACATTAAAAATAAAATTTCTCAAGAGCGTATTTATGAGATTATCTTAAATGCAGTTGAAATCGAGAAAGAATTCGTAACAGTTGCTTTACCTGTTTCATTGATCGGTATGAATGCGGAATTGATGTGTCAATACATCGAATTCGTTGCCGACCGTTTATTGGTATCATTAGGTTGCCAAAAGAACTATAATGCATCAAATCCCTTCGATTTCATGGAAATGATTTCATTGCAAGGAAAGACAAACTTCTTTGAGAAGCGTGTGGCGGAATATCAAAAATCAGGTGTTATGGCTGATAAGGATTCGATGTCATTCTCGATGGACGAAGATTTCTAGTCAAGATAATTTTAGTAGGAAGCCCGGCAGAAATGTCGGGCTTTTTTTATGGCATGCGCTCAATCAACATGGGTAACACCAAACCGATGATCATACCCGAAATGACATACACATAATGAATGCGCTTGATGCGCGTAAAACTGATCAAGCCAGTCGTCATGATCAATATCAGCGATACAATAATCAGTTGGCCTAATTCAAGCCCAATGTTGAAAGCTAATAAGGGGCTGAAAAGGGATGATTCTTTTCCTAGTAGACTTTGTAGATAATTCGAAAACCCTAATCCATGAATGAGTCCGAAAAAAAGTACGGTGTAATAGGGCGTTTTCGAAGGCGTCCGTTTTTTATTATCCTTGAAATTTAAATTTTGGATCGCCGAAAGGAATATGGTACAAGGAATTAAAAATTCAATCCAAGTGGGATTGACGGAAATCCAACCGATGGTCGCTAATGCGAGTGTCACGGAATGCCCTAGGGTAAATGCAGTCACCAACCACAAAATTTGCTTGATATCAGCCCATGTGAAAATACAGGTAATGGCCAATATGAACAATAAATGGTCCATGGCTTGCCAATTCAAGATGTGTTGAAACCCTAATGAAAGGTAGGTCCAGAAATAGGTCATACTGACAATTTTTATCCCTTAAATGTATAAAATTTCCGGGATTATTTTGTCTGTCAATCAGTAGAAAGCGCGGGGCTGTGTATTTTATGGAAAAATATAACGATGAAAAACGCATTACTCTTCTTTTTGGTACTACTGACTTTCCAAATTTTTGCGCAAAAGCCTAGTGTTCAATCACTCAAAGACGCTGAGCTAGGACGATTTAAGGTGATGATTGCGAAAGATCGCGCAGGTTTAGAGGCGGTTTTGCATAAGGATTTGGCCTATTTTCACTCGAGTGGTGCCTCCGACAATAAAGATTCTTACATAGCCTCGATTTTTTCTGGGAAATCAAATTATCAATCCATTGAAGCTGCCGAGTTGTTGACGCGTGTTTACGGAAAAACAGGAATTAATACGGGCATTGTCAACATTGTGACAATCAATGCTGAGGGGAAAGAAACGCCTCTCAAATTACGCTTTACAGATGTATTTGTATTCGAGGCAGGACGCTGGCAAATGGTTTCGTGGCAATCGACAAAATTAGCCAACTAGTTCTGCCACAAAAGTTTCAATTTCGAAATAAATCACAGCAAGCTCTTCATTGCTGATGCAATAGGGAGCAAGGATGTATAAGGTATTACCGAGGGGTCTCATGAGGATCCCTTTTTTTATGAAATACTGGTAGGCACGATCCCGAATGGAATGCATGTAGCCATTGGATTCTCCTACCGCAAGTTCAAATGCGAGGATGGTTCCTTGGATACGTATCTTTTTGATAATGGCATGGTCTTGATTTTTAATTTTCCATGCCTGATGACTGGCCTCAATTCTCTCGATGTTATCCCAGGTTTCTTGTTTTTCCATTAAATCCATGCTCGCAAGCGCTGCCGCACATGCCATGGGATTTGCCGTGAATGAATGGCTATGAAAAAGGGTTTTCTTTCGGTCGTCGGACAGAAATGCGTCAAAGAGCGCATTCGAACATGTGGTAATTCCCATGGCCATCATGCCCCCCGTTAAGCCTTTTGAGAAGCAAACGATGTCAGGTTTGTTTGACAAATAGTCCATGGCGAACCATTTTCCAGTTCTTCCGAATCCGGTCATGATTTCATCAGCAATACACAAGAGTTGATTTTCATGCGCGAGTGCGATCAACGTATCCAAGGTTTCCGGTGCATACATTTTCATGCCACCAGCTCCTTGAATTAAGGGCTCGAAGATGAATGCCGCATAATCGTTTGACGCTTGCATTTTGTCTCGCATGGCCGCGATACAAGCTTCAGGATCACAAGGGCTCGGGAGGAATTCCACCTCGAATAACATGTCTTGAAAGGGTGCATTGAAAGCGCTCGGTGCGCCAAGACTCATAGCCCCAAATGTATCTCCATGGTAAGCATCTTCAAAGGCGATGATTTTACGCTTTTGCGTTTGACCTTGGTTGTGGAAAAATTGTAGGGCCATTTTGATACCTACTTCCACGGCGGTACTGCCATTATCTGAGAAGAATAATTTTTGGAAATTTGAAGGTAAATGACCGAGCAAGCGCTCGGATAATTGAATTGCCGGTTCGTGTGTGAATCCTGCAAAAATAACCTGCTCTAATTTTAGGGCCTGCTCATATATTTTTTGTGCCAAATAAGGATGTCCATGTCCATGGATATTTACCCACCAGGATGATATGGCATCGATGTATTGTTTGCCATCGGCATCATATAAATAGACGCCTTTCCCATGTGTAATCGGAATCGAAATGGGTTCGATCTGATGTTGCGTGAAGGGATGCCAAACTACGGCAGCATCACGTTTGGATAAATTAGCGTTGGAATGATTCGGCATAATGCGCAATGATGCTTGGGTTTATTTCTTTTTCTTCGTTGACACGTAATAAAACCGGAAGTCCCGTATATTTCAAGATAAAGGCTTCACCCGATGAATTTGTTGGACCATTGAAAATAATTCCGGCCATGGGAATGTCTCGGGATCTCAATATTTCGAAGGTCAATAGGGTATGGTTGATGCTTCCTAAATAATTCTTACTCACCAAAATGACCGGAAGCCCTAATTGTTGAATTAAGTCCAGATTCGTTTGGTGGTCATTCAATGGAACCATGATTCCGCCGGCTAATTCGATAACCAAATTTTGCTGAGTTTCGGGTAAATGAAAGGTATTTAATTCAATCCGAATTCCATCCAATTCCGCGGCCGTGTGTGGGGAAAGTGGGTTTGTCAGTGCATAGGTCGATTCAAATACATGGGTACTCGGAACCCATTGTTGGACCCAGTAAGCATCTCCATCCGTTAAATTCCCTGCTTGTACAGGTTTCCAATAAGCTGCTTGCAAGGCTTTGGTGACAATTGCCGAGCAAACTGTTTTTCCTATT
>JBDLUL010000066.1:0-5599 GCA_039805345.1 Bacteroidota bacterium
TCGTCACAACATTCTGCGACGATACGTTGTTTGGAACCATTCCCAAGTTTTTCTTTGTAGCGAATGCGACCAATGAATTGCGCATGCTCCATTTGATCCGTTATTTCGGCGATTCGATGAATTTGTGTTCGGTCCTCGTAGCGAAAGGGGTAATATTGAATTAGGTCGCCAAACGTGAATAGGCCCAGCTCCGTTTGGAGTAAACTGAGACGGGTGGGAGTCATGCCGCGTAATTGCGAAAGATCCGTATCGAAAAAATGGCCTACCGACATTGAACAAATTTTTTGTGAATTTAGGTATATTTACAAAACGGTTAAAGCGTATCTTAAAATCCTTTATGTCGATTTCTACTTTTTATCACAAAATCACGTATTCTTTATTCTTTCTTGGAATATCGTATGCATTATCGGCACAGACGGTTTCAACAAATCCATGTAAAGATGTTTGGGTCGCGACAGATTCCAAGATTTTGATGTTCTCTCCGGAACCAGGAGAAATCATTAAGCCTATACTTGTTCCTGTGAATGGATCATTGAGTCCGTTGATTGAATGGACTTGGACACCTGCTTTGGGAATGGTTGATAAAAATGGAAATGATGGTTCTCGTCTTTTACAGCCCTATTTTGATGTTCAAAAATTAGGGGATTTGGGGGGTAATGCCTTCAAGACCTCCTTTATTATCAGTGGTAAGGCAGCGAGTTTAGGGTGTAATGTTTTTGCCTCAATCGATGTAATCATTCTGGCAAGAGTAAAACCATATGATGCGATAACACCCAATGGAGATGATTTGAATGACTATTGGGCCATTGATAATATTTCATCCTATCCGGAGGCAATCATCACGGTCATCGATCGCTGGGGTGTTCCTGTGTTCGAAGGGAAAGGGGAAACCTATGAGGAAAGACCCTTCCGTGGAAAATTAGATGGCAAATTATTGCCTACAGGCGTTTATATGTACCGAATTAAACCCAACGCGGATTATCCGGACGTGGTCGGGTCATTAACCATCATACGCTAAATGAAGAGTTTATTAGACCAAGAATTTCAGGAAGAGGGATTTGTCATCACGAAAGTAGAGGACCTGTTGAACTGGGCGCGTGCGAGCTCCTTGTGGCCCATGAGTTTTGGTTTAGCATGTTGTGCCATCGAAATGATGCAAACCTTTGCCGCAGGGTATGATTTGGATCGATTTGGTGTATTTCCGCGGCCTTCCCCTCGTCAATCCGATGTCATGATTGTCGCCGGAACGGTAACTTTCAAGATGGCGGATCGTATTCGTCGGCTATATGAGCAAATGCCTGAGCCTCGTTATGTCATTTCCATGGGTTCTTGCGCGAACTGCGGTGGGCCTTATTGGGAACATGGCTACCATGTTGTCAAAGGCGTTGATCGGATTATTCCTGTCGACGTATATGTGCCAGGATGTCCACCGAGACCTGAAGCGCTCATCGGAGGAATTTTGAAATTACAAGAGAAAATTAATCGGGAAACCTTGGTGGTTCCTCAGCGTATTTTAGATGCCATATCGTAACATCATGGATTTGCAAGCAATCGTAGCATTAATCGAACAAACAGGAGTGTCAGTGGGGCTGAATGAAAAATCAGGCCAACTAACCTTATCAAGCAAGGACCTACTGGCTGTTTGTGATCAGTTGTGGCGCAATCCGAATACCTATTTTGATTCGTTATCGTGCATAACGGCTATCGATTTGGGTGTTGAGTCAGGTCAAATGGAAGTGATTTATACCCTCTATTCAATTCCTTTTCATGTTACTTTGCATCTCAGGGTACTTTTGGATCGAAATAAGCCTGAGGTGCCTAGTGTGAGTTCGATTTGGAAAACCGCCGACTGGCATGAACGCGAGGCCTTTGATTTCTTCGGTATTCAATTTATTGGACACCCAAATTTGACGCGGATTCTATTACCTGCTGATTGGGAAGGACATCCTTTGCGCAAAGATTATGTGGAGCAGGAACGTTACCATGGCATTCAAGTGAAATACGAAGGATGAAAGTAGCTGGATTTACTTTTATTCGAAATGCCGTCCAAAACGATTATCCGATCGTGGAAGCCATCACCTCAATTTTGCCCATTTGCGATGAATTTGTGGTGGCCGTTGGGAATTCTGATGACTCTACCCTCGAATTAATTCAAGGGATTCCTTCTGATAAAATCCGAATAATTGAAACGGTCTGGGATGAATCAGCTCGAGAAGGAGGGCGTGTATTCGCTTTGGAAACTGATAAGGCCTATCAAGCTATTTCGCCAGATACCGATTGGGCATTTTATATTCAAGGGGACGAATGCGTCCATGAAAAGGATTTGCCTGTAATTCTACAGTCGATGCATAACAATGCAAACGACCCCAACGTAGAAGGATTGCTTTTCCATTACAAACATTTTTACGGATCATATAATTTTATTGCGGATTCACGTAGGTGGTATCGTAGAGAAATACGTGTGGTTAAATTTGACAAAGACGTACATTCCTATAAAGATGCGCAGGGCTTTCGAAAAGCAGGTAAAAAGATTCACGCAAAATTAATTGATGCCTCGATTTATCATTATGGATGGGTCAAGCCTCCCACTGGACTCAATCATAAGGTCCGAAATTTCCATCAGTTCTACCATGATGATGCGTGGCTTGACCGACATATGCCCGAGAATTTCACGTTTGATTTGGGGAATGCCGAGCGTTTAACTCGATTTGAGGGAACACATCCACAGGTAGCCCTAAAACGGATTGATAGCATGCAATGGCCTTTTCAATTCGATCCTGTTGCTTTACGTAAACGCATGAGTTTGCGCCGTAAAATCTTGCAGCAGATTGAAGATTGGACTGGTTGGCGAATTGGCGAATATTGTAACTATAAAATCATTTAGGTGAAGGTTCCTGTTTTTTTTGATGCCGAACGCTTGAAATACCCGAACACGGGCTTATATCATTTTTGCCTCCAACTGGGACAAGCTATTTCCAAACGGTGTCACATTCGCTTTTTTTCGCCCAATGACGCGCTTAGTCCGCGTATATCAATTTATTTTTGGAATAAATGGTGGTTAAAACCTGTGAGTGGTCCGTTTGTGTGGCATGCCACACATCAGGATACCGAATATTTCCCTACAAGTTCCCAAGCGACGATCGTTTTGACCATTCAGGATTTAAATTACCTGCATGATACCCGGAAGTCGGAAGCAAAAAAGCAGCGATTTAGAGATCAGTTGCAAACGAAAATAAATCGTGCTGATTTCCTTGTATTCATTTCGGAATATACGCAACGCGACGTACAGGCAAATTTTGTATTGGGCGATACACCTCAGCAGGTTATTCCCAATGGATGTAACTGGTCTACAATTTCGGAGGAGGTATCTTATCCTCCACTTGCTGCTGGTAAACCTTATTTGTTTACGATTGGAACGATTGCGGAGAAAAAGAATTTTCATGTGTTGCCTCGCTTGTTAGTTGGAAATGATCGCTTGTTAATCATCGCGGGGATAACCCAACAAGCACATTACTTGGAGAAAATCAAGCAGGAAGCTAACGAATTGGGTGTTTTAGATCGGGTCATTTTCGCGGGAGCGGTCAGTGAGGCTGATAAAATGGCTTTATATGTACACTGCGAGGCATTCGTGTTCCCCTCTTTGGCGGAAGGTTTTGGATTGCCAGTCGTGGAGGCGATGCACCTTGGGAAAGCGGTATTTTTGTCCCAATTTACCTCCTTGCCCGAAGTGGGTGGTCCTGAGGCCTATTATTTCACCGACTTTGAGGGGGCTTCCATGCGGGATACCCTGTCGAATGGCTTAAAAGATTATCAGGAACATGATAAAAAACAGGCGATTCAGGAATGGTCCAAACGATTTGACTGGTCGGTAGCAGCTGCGAGTTATGTTGATGTGTATACCAAACTCGCTGAACGCAAGTAAATGTGAAAATTGTCGTAATTTGCCTCAAATTTTGAAATAATCCGTTGAAGACTTATATCCGTTTATTGACCTATGCTAATTCCATTCGTAAATATGTATTTCCATATTTCGGGTTCTCGTTGCTAGGTAGTCTATTTGGGATTTTGAATTTCACCTTGTTGATTCCCTTGTTGAATGTTTTATTCAATCAGGCATCAGCCAATCAAGCTGCCTTGTTTCGTCATTTGCCTGCTTTTTCAGTAACGCCAAGTTATTTTTCATTCGTCTTCAATCATTATTTTTATGGGGCTTTAGAGTCTTATGGTCGGTTGGGAGCATTGCAATATGCATGTGGGGCGATTATCATCTCCGTTTTGTTAGCCAATATTTTCCGGTATTTTTCACAACGTATTTTGAAAACGGTGGAGGCTGATACGATTGCTTCGTTGCGTCAGGCTGTATTTGAACGTGCCATACGCATGGATTTGAGTTATTTCTCCGAACAGAAGAAAGGCAATTTGATGTCACGTTTGACGACGGACGTTCAGGAAGTTGAAAATAGTATCGGTCGGGCTTTCACGGCGACCTTTAAAGAAATATTCACCTTGATTATGTTCTTCGTTTTCCTCGCGAGCATGTCGGTGAAATTAACCCTATTTTCTCTCATCATCTTGCCATTGTCAGGCGGAGTTATTGCCTTGATTACGCGCCGCTTACGTCGCGCGGCTGGAGAAGTGCAACAGCATTTAAGCGGAATTATCAGTTTGTTGGATGAGACATTTGGTGCGATGCGCGTGGTGAAAGCATTTCGTGCGGAACCGGTCATGGATGCTCGCTTCCAAGAAACTAATTTGCGTTACCGCCATTCTCTATTGCGTATGGTTTTTCGGCAGGAATTGACGTCTCCGGTTTCAGAGAGTTTAGGTGTATTGGTCGTGACGGGTATCTTGATGTACGGAGGGATTTTAGTTATTTCAGGAGATAATGAATTAAGTGCTTCTACCTTCATCGCTTTTATTGCGACGTTTTCACAAGTGATGCGCCCTGCCAAAGTAATTGCAGATGCTTTTTCAGGAATCCAGCGTGGGGTGGCTTCGGCGGATCGTATTATTGAAATTCTAGATACGGTTTCAGAGATTCGAGTTGAAGAACCTGTGCACGCTGTGAGCGAGTTTAAAGCTAAAATCACTTTTGAAGCAGTGGGTTTTGAATATGTAAAAGAGCGTCCTGTTTTGAAATCCGTTAGTTTTGAAATTCCCAAAGGAAAGACCATTGCTCTTGTGGGGGCATCAGGTGGGGGTAAATCAACATTAGCTGATTTACTTCCGCGTTTTTATGATGCGACATCCGGTCAAATTACAGTAGATGGTGTACCGTTGAAGCAAATTCCTCTAGAAGATTTACGCGCCTTAATGGGGATTGTAACTCAGGAGTCGGTTTTGTTTAACGATACGATCTATAATAACATTGCCTTTGGTACAGATGCCAGTTTGGAAGCTGTCATCGAGGCCGCCAAAATTGCGAATGCGCATGAATTTATTGAAGCAAACGCTGATGGGTATCAAACGGTGATTGGGGATCGGGGTTCCAAGTTATCGGGAGGTCAGCGCCAACGAATTTCGATTGCACGAGCAGTACTGAAAAATCCACCCATTTTGATTTTAGATGAAGCAACGAGTGCACTCGATAACGAATCTG
>JBDLUL010000067.1:0-7778 GCA_039805345.1 Bacteroidota bacterium
AGCGTTTCACCTACAATGGCTTGGTGATTGAGTGCTTGCATCTTATTCAATTCAATATTTGCAGTGACCAAATCAATTGCTTTGGCGGATGCGTCCAAAGAAATCACCGACGAGGCACCAGCTTTCAACGCATATAGCGAGAATCCTCCCGAATAGCAGAAGGTATTTAATACGGACTTTCCTTTTGCGTATTGGGCTAATAACGCTCGGTTTTCTCTTTGGTCGATAAAGAATCCTGTTTTCTGTCCTGTAATCCAGTTTATCGAAAAGGAAATGCCGTTTTCCTTAACGGTATAAGGAACTTTCACTTCGCCGAATACAAATGCATTTGTACAAGATTGGGCATATTCGGTAGGTAAGGTCTCCTTGCTTTTATCGTATATCGCTTTGATTTTTTTACCTAATACATTTTTAACGGCTTCAACAATCTCGTCACGGTCACGGTGCATTCCGATGGTATGTGCTTGAAATACGAGTACGTCCTTATACAAGTCCATGATCAGACCTGGGCAACCATCACCTTCTCCATGGATTAATCGGAAGGCGTTCGTGTCTTTTAACGGAAGAAGGCTTCGTAAATCCCAGGCATTTTGAATGCGAGTTTCCCAAAAACGCACTTTTTCTTCAATAGGTTGAAAAGAAATGATTTTCACGGCAATACTTCCATGGTGGAAATGTCCGGTACCTAAGAATTCTTCCCGACTGCTATAAACATTTACCCAGTCCCCATCTTGTAGGTTTGGGCTTTGTTTTACGATCGCTCCAGAGAAGACCCATGGGTGAAAACGTTTGACCGGGGCGTCTTTCCCGTGCTTTAATTGGACAAATTTCGATGCATTCATGCTACAAAATTGCACAAAATTATTTGAAATCAGGTTCTCCGGCTTCGAGCCAAGCAGAATACCAAAGATTTCCGATGTGTTTTATCGATTCTCGGTAACGCTTTTCTACCTGATTATCAAGTTGTTTATGATAGGCCTCAATGTATTGTTCTGTATATAATTTTTCTAAACTCATACCTTTCTGGCCATGCTTGTATTTTTTCGAATCGGGCATTCGTTGGTTGATTATTTGTTCCCCTTTAAACAGGTCTGCCAATAAACTATGCGATTCAAATATCCAATCCCAGGTAGCGTGTAGAACGTTTGGTATATATTCCGCAGGGCCTGTCCAATCATCTAATTGATCCTGGATTTGTTCTGGAATTTTGGATTCCCAAAAGCTATGTATGCCCACTTGGTTAGTTTGTTGGCCATCATAATTCGAGGTTGTGTGCAGGGGAACATGTGCATCCGCAACATAATGACCAAGTTCTGCTGATAATTTTATGATGCGCAAGGTGTCTTTTTCGATGAATGCATATTTCAGCTGTTTATAATAGCTGAGGATATTCCAAGGTACAATGCCGTGTTTTTGGAGTGAATCTTCAGCATATTCGGTCATGGCATTTTCCCATTCCATGTATTTGATGTGTTCTTTAGGGTATCTATCGAGATCAATGTAATGTCGAGCTGCTTCCTGATCAAGGCTATGACGCCGCTGATCAGGCAAAACGGCAAAGCTTTCCAACTCGTTTAGGTGTCTTTTATACATATTTATGAGGGGAGGTGGGAGGGTGAAAATTGCCTGTTTGTTGATTTTTTTATGGGCGAAGAATCCCCATGGTAAATGAGCAAAGGAGTTTTGGTAAATAATTAAGCAGCACAGTAAATATTTCATCATGTATTTTTTTAGTGGTGTATTGTAAATTCTAAACCTTTTGCTTACTTTTGCAATTCAATTTTACAGAAAAGAGAATTTTTTTAAAGATGGCAAATCATAAATCAGCACTAAAGCGTATTCGGGCAAATGAATCAAAGCGTTTGCGCAATCGTTACCAACACAAATCTACTCGTACGTTAATCAAGAAATTGAGATTGACTACAGACAAGGCAATTGTATCTGACTTGTTCAAGCAAGTATCTTCTGCGTTGGATAAATTAGCAAAGAAAAACATCATTCATAAAAATAAGGCAGCTAATCAGAAATCGAAATTAGCGAAGTTAGCGAACAAAATCGCAGCTTAATCCCTTATTATCAGGTACTTGATAAACCTCGCTTCGTGCGGGGTTTTCTTGTTTATAGGCATTACATTCGTAAATGGCCTATCAGAAAATACAAGATTTATTGGCAGAGGATCGCCCGCGCGAGATTCTATATACTAAGGGGCGCGAAATTCTTCGATTGGAGGAGATTTTAGCTATTTTGATTGGTACAGGGATTCGAGATTATTCTGCTTTGGATTTGGCACGCGAAATGATTCGTCAAGTTGATGGAGATTTAGCTAAGTTGGGTCGATGGGGTTTGCCTGAATATCGTACAATCAAAGGCATTGGCGCAGCGAAGGCGGCTGTTTTAGTCGCAGCCATGGAGCTGGGAAGAAGAAGAATGGATTACCAGGCTAATGTGACGGTTGTTCGAATAAGACAATCGGCCGATGCATACGATTTACTAAAATCCCATTTAGCAGATTTAGTCCATGAAGAGTTTTGGGTAATCTACCTGAATCGCGCTGCACGGATGATTAAGAAGGAATGTATCAGTAGGGGAGGAATTGCGGGAACGGTTGTTGATATCAAGCTGATTCTAAAATCAGCGATTCATTTGCAAGCCAGTAGTCTAATCTTAGCTCACAATCACCCTTCGGGACATTTGCAGCCTAGTGAGGCTGATAAACAATTGACAAATCGTATGCTTGTTGCAGCAAAGAGTGTCGATATGCTCGTTGCAGATCACCTCATAATTAACGCGAACACGTATATAAGTTTCGCGGATGAGGGTTGGATATAAAAAAAGAAAGAGGGTTTACTTGCCTCTTTCTTTGTAAATCTTTTGAAGTTTTGCTCCTACAACGATTGAAATCGCGAACAAAATGATAAAGAATGCTGCTCCTGAATATCCCATAGTATTTAATTATTTGTGCAAAATTAACAATTTGTTTAGAGTAATCCTTTGGTACTCGGTAAAGAATTTAAATTTTTTATATCTCTTTCTACGGCCATGCGAATCGTTTTGGCAAAAGCTTTGAAGATAGCTTCAATTTTATGGTGTTCATTTTCGCCCGTTGCCTGAATATTTAAATTACATTTCGCAGCATCAGAAAAGGACTTAAAGAAATGAGAGAACATTTCTGTGGGCATTTCGCCAATCATCTCACGTTTAAAACTTGCTTCCCAAACTAGCCAATTGCGTCCTGAAAAGTCCAAAGCTACTTGTGCAAGGCACTCATCCATCGGCAATAGGAAGCCATAGCGATTGATTCCGCGCTTATCACCTAATGCAAGTGTAAATGCTTCTCCTAATGCGATTCCGGTATCTTCAATCGTATGGTGTTCATCGATGTGTAAATCCCCTTGAACGGTCACGGCTAAATCAACATTTGCGTGCTTGGCTATTTGATCTAACATATGATCAAAAAAGCCTAAACCTGTTTGATTGGCAGCTTTTCCGCTTCCATCTAGATTCAGTTCGATTTGAATTTTAGTTTCGTGAGTATTGCGTTGGTGGCTTACTTTTCGCGCTGGAAGTTTTAAGAAATGGTAAATTTCATCCCACCCTGTGCAGGATAAAGCTAGGCTGTCGCTTAGTGCTGGTGAAATAGCTTGCTCACTAATATAAATACCCTTTGCGCCGAGGTTTTTTGCTAGCTGTACATCTGTTTCGCGATCACCTAGTACAAATGAATTCGTTAAATCATAGTTGTTCGTCAGGTACTCGCCTAACATCCCGATGCCAGGCTTTCGTGTAGGTAAATTATCGGCAGGAAAACTGCGATCAATGTGAATAGCGGAGAATTCAATGCCTTCACTCGCTAAGATTTCAAGCATTTTATTATGTGCGGGCCAAAAAGTTTCTTCAGGGAATGAGCTCGTTCCTAATCCATCCTGATTTGTTACCATGACCAATTCGAAATCTAATTCTTGTACGATTTTCTTCAAATTAGAAATCGCATTGGGTAGAAATGCTAATTTCTCGTAGCTGTCAACTTGTTGGTCTGTGATGGGTTCGTGAATAATCGTTCCATCCCGGTCAATAAACAATACTTTTTTCATAAAACAAAGGTAATGAATGCCGCGGTAATAATTAAAAAATAAGCGGATACTTATTGTATGAAATCCGTTCAGTCCTTGTAATTTTGCATCCTATGAATCAATCGTTTTACGTAATTAGTGGAGAAGAAAAGTCGGTTATTTTAAATCGGCTTTCGAGCTATCTCAATGAGCCAATCGAAAAAGTGGAAGAGTTATATCCAGTTTGGGAGGCAATTATTTTGGGAGGTTTGTTGAAGCTTGTACGAAATCGTATTCGTTTCAATGCCTTATATAATTTTATTTTGCAGAAGTCGGCGCCTATTTCCGATATCGAGGCATTCTTATCGGAAGCTAATCAAAAATACGATGAAGATGCTATCTTGCGGTATGGTGAGGGTATGATGGGTATTTTGATCCCAGATAAAAAGAGCGCGATTGCGATGTTATTGTCGCGTGAGATGGGGGCGAAGAGTTCTGCTATCTTAAAGGGCTTAACTTTGTTTTTTGGTTTGTATGGGTATCGTTTAAAGCAGGAAGAGTATGCTGCTTTGAAAGATTGGAAGGCTTATGGGGATTATTATTTAAGTTTAAAGCAACAGTTTTATGTGCTTTGTCCTGCTAAAATTCAATTAGGTGTTTCTGAGATTTTACTGTTATCAGATATTTTACGTGTCGATACGGGAGCGTTGTTGACCTATTCGGACGAACAGGAGCCCTTGAGTGAAGGAGGTTTGTTGCAAAATTTGACGGTCAATACCTTTGTTTACATGCTCATTATTTTGGTATTAGGAGGTGGTGTAATTTGGTACACGGCCTTTCGATCTACCGAAGCCGAGGAAACAATTGCAGAGACTGAGGAAATTATTCCCATTGATAGTTTGAGTAAATTAAATGACAGTTTAACACGCGCGGTATTGGATTCGACGAAACTGCGTGCTGATTCATTGACCAGTTTAATTTGGCCCAAAGGAACTTCTTTTGATGTGCCTAAGACGTCTGTTATTGTTGGTTTACATCAATATTTATCTGACTCTACACAGACGGAGCCTATCGAGTTGGCCGCAAATGAGTTGATTTTTGATGTTCAAACAGATTTATTGGACAAACCTGTCGACTATGTTTTTAAGCGTATGGCTGAAGGCTTGAATCGTTATAAAGAAACGTCGCTTAAAATTTTAGTTAATTCCGGGAAAGACGAGCGTACATCCTTGAAGCGTGGTTTTGTGATCAAGAATCGCCTGGTAGGTGAGGGGCTTTCGCCTGCTCGAATTGAGGTTAAAACGTCGGATGAAAACGGTGTAGTTTTCGCTCTTTTCAAGAAGCCTTTATTAAAATAATGCAATTCATTTGCTTTCTATTGAATGTATGCCTACTTTTGTGGCATATTAGTACAAATGCATCCGCATAAATCGATTACAAGTGATTGTAAATCCCTATTGATTAACTACAAAGGGCTATTAGGTTTGATTACGGATGTGTGAGGGCATCATAATTAAACATAACAATCATGAGTGAAAAAATTCGCTTTGATAGTCTTCCTTTGTCGGAAGGTATCCAAGAAGCAGTAAAAGAAATGGGTTTTGAGTTTGCTTCCCCCATTCAATCAGAAGCTATTCCCTACGTTTTAGAAGGTCGCGATGTCATCGGGCAAGCCCAAACTGGTACAGGTAAAACTGCAGCGTTTGGTATTCCGATGATCGAACATATCGTTCCTTTTGAGAAATTCGTACAAGCGATTATTTTATGTCCTACACGTGAGTTAGCTGTTCAAGTTTCGGAAGAAATGAAGAAGCTTTCAAAATTCACGAAGGGTGTTTGGGTTACAACCGTTTATGGGGGTGATTCTATTGATCGTCAGATTAAGTCGTTGAAAGCAGGTGCCAACATCGTTGTGGGTACACCTGGTCGTGTGATTGACTTAATTGAGCGTCGTGCGTTAAAGTTACAACAAGCATCCATGATCGTATTGGATGAGGCAGATGAGATGTTGGATATGGGATTCCGTGAGGATATCGAAAGTATCTTACAAGAAATGCCTAACGAGCGTCAAACAGTTTTGTTCTCAGCAACGATGTCGAAGCCGATCATGGCCTTGACAAGTCGTTATTTGACTGAACCAAAATTAGTTAAGGTCGTTAAAAACGAAATCACGAACGTGAACATTGAACAATTGTATTTCGATGTAAAAGGACGTGCGAAGATGGAGGTAACAACCCGTTTAATTGATTTTTACGCCTTAAAATTGATGTTGATCTTCTGTAATCAGAAGAAACGTGTGGATGAGGTTGTCGAAGAATTAGTATCTCGTGGTTATGCAGCTGAAGGTTTGCATGGTGATTTGCGCCAAAGCCAACGTACTCAGGTAATGAATCGTTTCCGTAATGGTAATGTGAATATTTTGGTTGCTACGGATGTGGCAGCCCGTGGTTTGGACGTGGACAATGTGGATGCTGTAATCAATTATGACATTCCATTAGATGAAGAATATTATGTACACCGTATCGGTCGTACAGGTCGTGCTGGTAAATTCGGTAAGGCATTTACGTTGGTTGTAGGTTCTGAGCGCAATCGTTTGCGTGAAATCATGAACTATACCAAAGTTAAAATTGATAAAGGTGTCATTCCATCGTTTACGGATGTTGTTGGTATCAAGAAAGGCATGTTCATTGAACGTGTTGCTGCAACGATCAACGAAGGTGATTTAGAGGTGTTCTCTGATTCATTGGAAAACCTACAGCATGCAGGATTCTCTACGGAGCAAATTGTAGCTGCTTTGGTGAAAATGAACATGGGTATCCAAAAGAATGAGTTTGGTGACGAGAATCTTGAAGGAGAATTAGAGCGTCAATCTCGTAAGTATGGTCGTGAAGAGCGTGGCGGTGGATACCGTGATCGCGATTCTCGTGGTGGTGGAGAACGCCGTGGTGGTGGTCGTTTTGACCGTGATTCACGTGGTGGAGGAGATCGTGGTGGTCGTTTCGAACGTGGTGGAGATCGTGATCGTGATCGTGGCCCACGTGGTCCGCGTGTGGATCGTGAAGGAAAGCCATACAAAACAGACGAAAACATGGTTCGTATGTTTGTGAATATCGGATTTAACGAAAAAATTTCTCCATCGAATATTGTTGGAGCCTTTGCAGGTGAGACAGGTATCCCTGGAAATGTGCTAGGTCAAATTCAAATTGAGAATAAACACACGTACGTAGATGTACCGAAAGAATATGCAAACCAAGTAATCGACAAGATGGCTGGGGCGCAAATCAAAGGGAAGCGCGTACTTGTTGAAATCGCAAAGCCGGTTTAATCGTATTTTTTTTTTTTTTGAGGGGGATGACCAATGTTCATCTCCCTTTTTTTATGACTTCTTCAAATAGAAGTGCTGTTTGGGCGCGATGGGATTTAATGAAATGATTCCCATTTCGAATAATTCTATGCTATGAATGGCTTGTGTTTTTGAGGCAAAGTAGGCCCAATTTTGTAAGGATTCTGCTGATGTGCGAATGTTGAGGCAAATGAGTAGATTTTCCTGATTATCCATTAAGGTACTTATTACTTGTAAATCAGTTTCATTCAATTTATTGAAATCAACGACTTGGATTTTACCTGCGGCTAATTTCAACTGTTTGCCTATACCATGTATCATGGCTTCTTGGATGTTTTCGGGATTCTGTTGGTAAATTGGATCGATTACCTGGGTATAGAGTTCAA
>JBDLUL010000068.1:0-17888 GCA_039805345.1 Bacteroidota bacterium
TTGTATGGTTGATCTTAACCACCTTAACTTCCATATTTTTACCAACAAAAATATCGAAATCACGGATTGGCTTCACATCAATTTGAGATCCTGGCAAGAACGCCTCGATTCCAAAAATATCTACGATCAAACCACCTTTTGTACGACGCTTTACAAAACCATTGATGATTGTATCTTCTTCCAAAGCTTTCTCAATGTTTGTCCAAGCACCCATTACCTTCGCTAATTTGCGAGATAAGATCAATTGGCCATTTGAATCTTCTTGATTCTCAATGTATACTTCTACTTCATCTCCAGCTTTCAAATCCGGCATATCGCGGAATTCAGATGCAGATACTAAACCATCAGATTTAAATCCAATGTTTACGATTACTTCACGGTCTGTTTTGCTCACAACAACCCCCTTCACAACTTCCTTCTCAGTTACCGAGTTTAGAGTAGCCTCAATAGCTGCCTCCATTTGTGCTTTTTGATCCTCAGTATAGTTACCGCCGAATCCTTTTCCTTCAACTAAATCCCAGTCGAAATCTTTTTTAACTTTTGACATATTTGATCGCCCTAGATACATCAACACGCTGGGCTAACGTGCTGAATTTAAGTGTAAAACAATTTTTAAATTGGGGTGCAAAGATAGGAAGAATAATTTTATTTTCAAGCAATTTCTCTAAATTGGAAGTTCAATAACCTATTTGCCATGAAAAAAACTGTTATCCGGCTCGCAACAGCCTTTTTTGCTTGTTCCTTTTTTATGGGCATGGCGCAAACTAAATCCCTCAAAACCAACATGTTAATTTCAGAAAAGCCTTTTGGCCAAACGTCTTCCAATGAAGCTGTTACCCTCTACACCTTGAAAAACACCCAAGGCATGGAGGTCCAAATCATGAATTACGGCGCCATCATTACCAAAATCATCGTGCCTGACAAAAACAAGGTCATGGAGGATGTGGTCTTAGGTTTCGATCAAGTAGCTGACTACATCAAAGACTCTCCATACTTTGGTGCGGTCGTAGGTCGCTACGGCAACCGCATCGCTGCTGGAAAATTCAGCCTGGATGGGAAAAACTATACGTTAGCCGCACAAAATAACGGCCAGCACTTACATGGAGGCTTGAAAGGATTCGATAAGCACGTTTGGAAAACCATTTCTCAACATGGTGCAAGCCTAACCCTCGCCTACCTTTCGAAAGATGGCGAAGAAGGATTTCCAGGCAACCTCGAGGTACAGGTAACTTATACCTTAGGGGATGACAATGCGCTATCAATGGATTATGTTGCCAAAACCGATCAAGCGACTGTCTTGAATATTTGCAATCACTCCTATTTCAACCTGTCAGGAAACGTGAAGCGCGATGTGCTTGATCACCGCATTCAATTAAACGCACCCTTCTTTATCCCCATCGATAAGGTTTTAATCCCAACGGGCGAGGTTAAATCCGTGAAAGGCGGGCCGTTCGATTTTACAACGGCTAAAAAAATCGGAATGGATATCAACGCTTCCGACGAGCAAATAGCGTTTGGAGGAGGATATGACCATTGTTATGCCTTTGACAAGGCGCCGGGCGCTTTTGGCAAAATAGCACGCGTCGAAGATGCTACTTCGGGTCGAGTGATGGAGGTATTCACCACAGAACCCGGTGTTCAATTCTATACAGGAAATAATTTAGATGGGCATTTAATTGGGAAATATGGCGCAGTTTATAATAAGCGCACAGGATTCTGCCTAGAAACGCAGCATTACCCCGATTCACCGAATAAACCGAACTTCCCTACGACGGTTTTACGTCCAGGAGAAACCTATACTTCGAAGACGGTTTATCAGTTTTCTGTACAATAATCAATTTTTTTTTGCGTTCGGCGGTAGACGCTGCCAGGGTCATGACCCTGGCAGCGTCACCTTCGCTTCGTTCCAAAGTATATCCATCTCCGTGAGCGTCATTTCTTGCAAATTCTTGCCCATTTCGGCCGCACGACGCTCTAAATGCTGAAAACGATAAATAAATTTCCGATTTGTCCGTTCAACCGCCTGATCCGGATTAATATCAATAAACCGAGCAAAGTTCACCAAACTGAATATCAAATCACCCAGTTCCCCTTCCGCCTCCTCTTTTTGGGCAGCCGTTAAATCTTTCCCCACAAAAGTCTCTTTGAATTCCCCCAATTCCTCTTCCACCTTCTCCCAAACTTGCTCCTTCTCCTCCCAATCAAATCCCGCTCCACGGGCCTTCTCCTGAATCCGCATCGCCTTCACCAACGATGGCAAGGAACCCGGAACGCCTGATAACACCGACTTATTCCCCTCCTTTAATTTCAACGCTTCCCAGTTGGCCTTTACTTCTTCCTCCGTCTCCGCCACTACATCCCCATAAATGTGCGGATGACGCGAAATCAATTTCTCGCAAATGCCATTTAACATGGAGGTCGCATCAAAATCTCCTGTTTCTGACCCAATCTTACTGTAAAAAACCAGATGTAACATGACATCCCCGACTTCCTTCCGAATTTCAGCCATATCTTTGGACAATATCGCATCCGATAATTCATAAGTCTCCTCAATCGTCAAGTGACGCAAGGTATCCAAGGTTTGCTTTTTGTCCCACGGGCATTTCTCCCGTAAATCATCCATGATACACAATAATCGATCAAAGGCCTCCGCCGCAGCTGGATATCTCATGCTTATGGGTTTAATCCGTACACACGGACGTAATCAATTAAAAACTTATTCGGGAAAATCGTATCGTCAACGCCTTTTTGACCACCCCAGTTTCCTCCGATGGCTAAATTCAACAAGATGTGTTGCTTCTTATCAAAGGGCCACTCTTCCCATCCCCGACCGGAATTTTCAAACGTGAAATACAATTTTCCATCAATGTAGGATTTGATATTTTGCGGTGTCCACTCCATGGTATAAACATGAAACTCCTTATCAAAATCATCCATGCGCATTGTAGCCGTTTTTTGGGTACCGATCACGTGATTGAACGCTTTGGTATGAACGGAAAAATGCATCACACCTGGATCATAACCCACGTGTTCCAAAATATCAATCTCGCCATTATCTGGCCAGTAGGCTGAACCGTAATCCGATTGACTTGCCAACATCCAAATAGCCGGCCAGTTTCCGCGACCTGCCGGAATCTTAGCCCGAACCTCAACCTTTCCATACAAAAAGTCTTGCTTGCCTTTTGTGACAATACGAGCTGAAGAATAGTTATTCGCGCCAGTTGTCTCTTTCCGAGCTTCGATTGTTAAAATACCATTTTCAATGTGCGCGTTATCAATATCCGCTTTCGTATAATTTTGCAATTCATTATTGCCCCAGCCTGAACCTCCTACATCATAGGACCAAAATTTATCATTGGGCAAACCCGGTGTTTCGAACTCATCCACCCAAATCGGATCTTTGGTAAAGGTGTACACCTTCGGCGCAATCGGCGTTGTTGGTTCCGTCGGCAAAAATGGTTTTGGAGCTTCTTTGGATGCGCATCCCAAAAAAGCAATTCCTAAAAGTGCTATGTTCTTGATCATCTGTTGATTTTTTACCCTCAAAAATAACCCGATTCTACGCACATTTCCTATTCTCCGCAAGCGAATATTATGTACTTTTGAACATGGAATTTAAAATCGCGTCATCCTACCAACCCACAGGGGATCAACCCAATGCCATCAAGGAATTGGTAGAAGGCCTTCACAAAGAAGAAAGATCCCAAACGCTCCTAGGTGTGACAGGTTCAGGAAAAACCTTCACCATCGCGAATGTTATCAAGGAGGTCAATCGGCCTACACTGATTTTATCCCATAACAAAACACTTGCAGCACAATTATACGGCGAATTCAAATCCTTCTTTCCTGAAAACGCTGTCGAATATTTTATTTCCTATTACGATTATTACCAACCGGAAGCCTTCATCGCCTCCACGGGGACCTACATTGAAAAGGATCTTTCCATCAACCAGGAAATTGAGAAATTAAGGCTCGCCACCACAGCCGCCTTGATGTCCGGTCGGCGAGACATCATCGTCATCGCCTCCGTATCCTGCATTTACGGTATGGGAAACCCCGAAGAATACAAGAATTCCATCATGCGCATCGGCGTAGGGGAAACGATTTCTCGCAATCAATTCCTTTTCCGACTGGTTGAGATTCTCTATTCAAGAACGGAAGGTGAATTCTTGCGCGGGACATTTCGTGTCAAAGGCGACACGGTGGATATCTTTTTGGCCTATGCAGATTTCGGATATCGCGTGATTTTCTTTGGTGACGAAATCGAGGAGATTCACCGGATTGACCCTTGGACGGGCAAGAAAATTTCGAAAGAGACGATGGTAGCCATTTTCCCTGCGAATTTATTCGTAACGGGACGGGAGACCTTGAACAATGCGATTTCTGATATTCAAGCGGATTTGGTGAATCAAATCTCCTATTTCGGAAAGGATGGCCGACTGCAAGAAGCGGAACGCATCAAACAACGGACGGAATTTGATTTGGAAATGATGCGGGAGTTGGGCTATTGCTCAGGCATCGAGAACTATTCACGTTATTTTGACCAACGGAAACCGGGCCAGCGCCCATTCTGCTTGCTCGACTTTTTCCCTGATGACTTCTTGATGGTTGTGGACGAAAGTCACGTGACCATGCCACAGATTCGTGCGATGTACGGTGGTGACCGTTCCCGGAAAGAATCCTTGGTGGAGTACGGATTCCGTTTGCCTTCGGCGATGGACAACCGGCCATTAACCTTCCAAGAATTTGAGGACATTGTAGGCCAAACGATTTACGTTTCGGCGACACCGTCCGACTATGAATTAAAGCAATCTGAGGGAGTCGTGGTGGAACAAATCATTCGACCTACGGGATTATTGGATCCTTTAATCGAAGTCCGACCAACGAAGAACCAAATTGACGATTTACTGGATGAAGTATATGACCGCATCAAGAAAAAAGAGCGTGTATTAATCACGACCTTGACTAAACGTATGGCTGAGGAAATGTCCAAATACCTTGATCGCGTGGGCGTCAAATGCCGCTACATCCACTCGGAAATCAAAACCTTGGAGCGCGTTGAGATATTAAGAGAATTACGCTTAGGGGTCATCGATGTTTTGGTGGGGGTGAATTTATTGCGTGAAGGACTAGACTTACCTGAGGTTTCTTTGGTCGCCATTATGGATGCCGACAAAGAAGGCTTCTTGCGTGATATTCGTTCGTTGATTCAGACGATTGGTCGGGCAGCGCGAAACGAAAACGGCCGTGTTATTATGTATGGCGACAAAATGACCGGATCCATGGAACGAGCTATTTCGGAAACGAATCGGCGGCGCGAAAGACAAACAGCCTATAACACGGAACATGGCATCACACCCAAAACCATTTGGCGAAGTCATGATGAAATTATGGAGCAGACGTCCATTGCGGATCGTATGGCGAAACCAATGAAATCTTATGGAATCACGCCGAAAGAATCCTTGCAGGCGGCAGATCCTCTGTTGGCGTACATGAGCAAACCTGAACTGAAGAAGCAGAAAGAAGCGGTTCAAAAAGAAATGGAACGTGCTGCACGTGATTTGGACTTCCCATTAGCAGCGAAATTCCGGGATGAAATTTTAGCTATCGATAAATTACTCGTATAATAAAAAAGGCGCGGAAAAAATTCCACGCCTCTCATATCATTGTCAAAAGAATTACTCCGTGATGAACGGATAATCTTCTTGCACATATACATCTTTGTAAGCCTCATCCGCTGTAGGGAATGGAGATACTTCCGCAAAATCAACAGATTCTTGTACTTGAACCTTGATCTTCGCATCGATTGCATCCAAATCCGCTTGTGTTGCGATACCATATTCAAAAATACGTTGCTTCACTTGTTCAATCGGATCACGCTCTTTGTAAGCCTCAACCTCTTCTTTAGAACGGTATTTTTGCGGATCTGACATCGAGTGTCCACGGTAACGATACGTTCTGAATTCCAAGAAAGTAGGACCTTCACCTGCACGAGCACGAGCCGCAGCACGTGAAACCGCTTCGTGAACGGCCTCTACATCCATTGCGTCTACCGCTTCAGATGGCATATCATACGCTTCTCCTAATTGGTATAATTCTGTTACGTTTGACGTACGTGCAACTGACGTTCCCATCGCGTAACCGTTATTTTCTACAACAAAAATCGCAGGTAATTTCCACGTCATTGCCATGTTGAACGCTTCGTGTAAAGCTCCTTGACGAGATGCGCCATCACCGAAATAGGTGATCGATACGTTACCTGTTTTCTTATATTTCTCAGCGAATGCCAAACCAGCACCCAATGGGATTTGTGCACCTACAATTCCGTGTCCTCCTACAAAGCCAACTTCTTTATCGAAGATGTGCATCGAGCCACCTTTTCCTTTGGAAGCACCCGTGATTTTACCGTATAATTCGGCCATAATCGCGTTAGGAGATGTTCCTAAGGCTAATGGGATGCCGTGGTCACGGTAAGCAGTAATGTATTTGTCGCCTTCGCGTAAGGCCGATTTAGAACCAGAAGAACAAGCCTCCTGGCCAATGTATAAGTGACAAAAACCTTTAATTTTTTGCATTCCGTACAATTGACCGCACTTCTCTTCGAATTTGCGTTGTAATTGCATGGATTCGTACCAGTACATGTAGGTCTCTTTGGAATACTTAGGTGCTTGTGTTTCTTTCTTTGCCATCTGTCGATCGGAAATTTTTTGTTGCCAGGGGAAAATGCCCCAGTCAAAACCAAGGCGAAATTAAAACAAAACACGCAAGCAGCCAAAAAATCGCGTATTATTCTTTATTTTTACGGCGTTGTGCCCATACGCTCGTCCCTATGTACCTAAAATCCTTACAGGTCAAACAGTTTAAATCCTACGAGGAGGCGCAATTTGAATTTATTCCCCATATCAATTGCATCGTCGGCGAAAACGGAATCGGTAAAACGAATCTCCTCGATGCCATCCATTTTCTTTCCTTAACCAAAAGCGCGCGTGGCGTGGCTGACCCATTGTGCATCCGACACGGCGATAACTTTTTCATGGTGCAAGGCAGCTTTATCTTTCAAAAGGATGAGCATGTTCCCGAAACGGAAACGCAGATTACCTGTGCCGTTCAAAAAGGACAGAAAAAAGCATTATTACGAGATCAAAAACCCTATACAAGACTAGCTGATCACATCGGCAATTTCCCGATAGTGCTTATGGATCCGCATGATACGGATCTGGTACGGGATAGTAGTGATACGCGGAGACGATTCTTCGATGGAGTTATGGCCCAACTGGACCGCAGTTTTTTAGAAAACCTGATGCGCTATAACCGCATCGTCCAGCAGCGAAACAGTTTGCTCAAAATGTTTGCGGAAAGCGGAACGCATGATTCGTTGATGCTCGCGAGTTACCATGAACCATTGGTGATCTTAGGCGAATCGATTAACGCGGCGCGTATTGAGTTCTTGAAAGATTTTTTACCCCGTTTTCAGGCGCATTATGCTGCCTTATCGGATGATCGAGAGCAGGTGATGATTCGCTTGGAATCTACGTTTGAAGCGGGCCAATTAGACGAAGCCTTGAAACAGGCAGAGCGGCAAGATTTTGCAGCCCAGCGAACAACCGTAGGAATTCATCGGGATGATTTCGAATTTGAAATCAATGACTATCCCTTAAAAAAATACGGATCTCAGGGCCAAACCAAAAGCTTTGTGGTTGCGCTTAAACTCGCACAATTCGACGCATTAACCGCTGTTAAGCCTCGGAAACCGTTATTATTGCTCGATGATATTTTTGATAAATTGGATGACCGACGGATTCAGCGTTTAATTGAAATGATGGCCGAAGACCATTTTGGGCAAGTGTTTATTACAGATGCCCGCCCCGAAAGAACGAAGAATTTACTCAAGGATCTTAGCTCAAAGATTCAATACCTTGCGCTATCGTAAGAACGAAAGCCTCCACAGAATTTTGACGTACTAGTTCAGCTTGTAATGCCGCATTCGCTTTCTGCCTGCCTGTTAACGCTTGCGCGAATTCAAACGTGTTAGAAGGATCAATCGAAAGCCCTAATTGATACGCATCAATCGTCGCACCGATCGTTCCCACCGAAGTTCCAATCACAGGTTTACCCGCCAATGCCGCTCGAATTAAAACGGAGCTCATGCCCATGTGGCCCAGATAGGTTACCAATACCACATCTGAAACTTCGAAACATAATTCGACCGTTGGATAATGCCACTGATCAAAAAGCCTAATGACTTCTAAATCGGGCATCTCACGTAAAAGGGATTCAATATGCGCTTGATAAGCGGCTTCAATAGGACCCGCCAAAAGCAAGCAAATTTGATTTAAATCCGTTGGGGTCAGTTGCTTGCAGGCCAATAAAAACCCCTCAATTCCTTTGCGCTGATCGAGCTGCCCAAAATTCAAAAAAACCTTTTTGTCCAATGGAATCCCGTGGCTTACACGAAAATCTGCGATTTGCGATGCACGCACAGGCAATTGAATGACTGGGTCAGCTAAAGGCCATGCAAGGCACTTTCCTGCTAAAGCATTTATAACGGGTACAGCGGAGTGCACTAAGGAAAAAACGTGGGATATTTGGCCGGAGGCCAACATCGATTGCCACATTTTATGCTTCACAAAATCAAAGAGTCCTCGAATTGCTTGAGGAGGACGGAAACTAATTCCGGCAACAGGAATCGCTGCCTTATTTCCCATAATAGCGCCTAAAGGGAAATAGTCCATGTACATGAGTACAGCCTGATTTGCCTGGGTTTCTTTGGCAATGGCCAACATCAAATTCCACTCACGTACGGAACGTAAAAAGATATTTCCTTTAACAATTAACGATTCTGAAATCGGGTAAAATTGGATATTATCCCCCCAAACCAAATCTTCAGTTGATTGGCGTTTGGCGAATTCTTCTTGAAAAGATGCACCCGTGGCGACGATAACCTCCACATCCGGCCGACTGCTGTAATAGCCGATCAGATGAATGATGTATTCCGGATGATGCCCATCGAGAATCGTATCAAAAAGAAGTATGCGTTGTTTCACAAAACAAAAATAGGCTAAAAAAATGAAAAGGCCGGCAACCCTCGCTGCCGACCTTTTTCATTTGAAAAACACGATTACAAGTTATACTTGTACTTGTAGCGATTGTACAATTGCGTATGCTTGTTATTCAAATCAATCGCACGACCCTGGATGAATGCATGCGTCACGACACTCGATTTCATATCCAACAAATCTCCTTGGCAAATAACGATATTCGCATCTTTTCCATTTTCCAAACTTCCTGTGCGATCTGCGATGCCTAGGATTTTGGCTGGGTTCAAGGTAATTGCCGACAAGGCTTCTTCGCGCGTTAAGCCATAAGCCGACATTGTTCCTGCCAAGAAAGGCAAGTTACGAATCTGCGTATAGCCATCGCCTGAATCTTGGCAAATGGTAAACAATACACCTGCCTTTTGCAATTGGGCACCCGTTTTATAGGGTTGGTCTACAGCATCATCTTCTGCAGCAGGAAGTGCGTGTGGCTCATGCAAAATAACAGCCACTTGGTTCGCGGCTAAAATATCAGCAATCATCCAACTATCTGTACCACCTGCAATCACCAATTTGAAGTTAAACTCTTTCGCAAAATCGATGGCTGTCAACATTTCTTTCACCAAGTCGCAGTGAACATACAAAGATTTTGTACGATCAAAAAGACCTTTCGTAGCCTCGAATTTCAAATTGATTGCTGCGTGTGATTTTTCATTTAAATACGCTTTTGCCTCGCGGAAAAATACACGCCCTGTTTCGATGCGTTCTAAGCCTGCTTTCACCGGATCGGCATCTGCGCCACGACGACCGCCACCGCCATTAGGACGGTTGATCAATGCCGGAAAAGTCATGTGAACTCCATTGTCTAAGGCATAGGCAGCATCTTCCCAGTTCCATGCGTCCAATTGAACAACCGTAGAGGAACCCGAAATCAAACCTCCTTGTGGGACAATTTGAGCCAACAAAACACCGTTTGTACGCAGGGTATTAATAACCTTACTATCCGTATTGTAGGCAACAATCGAACGAATATTCGGATTCATTTCACCTAACTCGTCGTAGTCAACCGTTGATTTGGTTGAACTTACTTCCACCAAACCTAAATTGGTATTCGGTGCAATCACACCCGGATAAATATGTTTACCCGAAGCGTCAATGTGCTCCACATCGGCAGATAAGGCAGGAGCCGATGTTAAAATCGTCAACTTGCCTTTATCGATGGATACGGTTCCATTGGAAATAACTTGGCCATTGCCAATGTGCAATGTCGCTCCTGTAATGACGATTTTCTTCGTTTGTGCAGGCGACGGATGCATGGTTTCTTGAGCCATCAATGATAGGCCCAAAAAGCAAAATATAGGTATTAATAGCTTTTTCATGTTCTTATTCATTAATATGGTCTTCATCAATAAAACGGCTTGCGATACGCTCCCAAAGGCTCTTATCATGGTTGTGATCTTCTTCACACATGTTTTGCTTTTTCACAGATGGAGCCGATGGACGCGTAGAAGCACCCCCTTTTTTCGACGCAATCATCTTTTGAATCAAACGTTGCTTTTCCGTTTGTAAGGCCACTTGAAGTTTAGCATCTTCTGCACGATCAAACACAACAGTACCGTCTACGATGGTCTTCTCCGACTTCGCATAAATACTCAACGGATGATCAGACCAAATAACTAAATCGGCATCTTTTCCTGGCGCAATACTACCTACGCGATCAGCGACGTGTAACATTTTAGCCGGATTCAATGTCACCATTTTCAAGGCATCTTCTTCAGACATCCCTGCATATTTGATTGACTTCGCTGCTTCTTGGTTCAAACGACGAGCCATTTCAGCATCATCAGAGTTGATCGCAACATTCACACCCACCGCCTGCATGATTGCTGCGTTTTGTGGAATCGCATCCAACACTTCCATCTTGTAATTCCACCAATCAGCAAAGGTTGAAGCACTAGCTCCATGCGCTTTCATTTTATCCGCTACTTTATAGCCTTCCAAAATATGCGTCAAAGTATTCACGGTGAAACCGAATTTATCAGCCACTTTTAAGATCGAATTAATCTCACTTTGCACATACGAGTGACATGTAATGAAACGCTTCTTGTTCAAGATTTCCAATAAGGTTTCCAACTCCAAATCAATACGTTTGCCTGGACCTTGTTTTTCGTAATCACGTGCACGTGTAAACGCATCCGTTAATACTTGCTCAACACCCATACGTGTGTCCGGGAAACGTGGATTCGAGGTGTTCCATGAACGCTTCACGTTTTCACCTAACGCAAACTTGATGAATGGATCCCAGTTGGCAAACTTCAATGCTTCTGCATTTTGTCCCCAACGGAACTTCAACAATTGGGTTTGGCCACCGATTACATTACAACTTCCGTGAAGAATATGACTTGCTGTTACGCCACCACTTAATTGACGGTAGATATCCACATCATCTGGATCGACAACATCAGCAATACGAACCTCCGCTGTGACCGATTGTGTACATTCGTTGATACCTCCTGTTGCACCTACGTGCGAGTGTTCATCGATGATACCAGCTGTTACGTGTTTGCCTGTTCCGTCAACGATGCGTGCAGAAGGATCTTTTAGCCCCTTACCTACTTGGACAATTTTTCCAGCTTTCACGAGTACATCAGCATCTTTTAGGACACCTTGTTTTTCATTTGTCCAAACCGTTGCATGCTGAATCAATAGATTTTCTTGTTTGGCAATTGTCTTTTGTCCAAAACCATTGAAAGGGAAAACAACGTCCCCTACCGCTTCTGGCTTAGTCACCTTGGCCATCGACGAATCTGATTTCGCAGCTTCCGTACGAATCGCTTTCCAAGAAATCCAATTACCTGATGCTAATTGACCAGAACCAGAAATACTTGAACCGTCATAAGATCCCGTTAAGCGAACGCGTTGTGATTTATCCGCTTTACTTACATAACCTAAATTAACTAATTGATCTTTTTGAGTCACGTCTACTTGCGTTGTGTCGCTTGCGATTAAAGATGCTTTGTAAGAACCTGGTTCTCCTTGAATAACTAATTTAGCCGCATTGGCTCCTAAAGTTACCTGATAGGTTCCAGCTAAATTTGTCCATAAATCAGTCTGAACGGCATGGCCACTTCCCTGTACCCAGTTTTCAATGATCGCTGATTTCTCAGCAAAAACCGGTCCATTGGAGATGAAGAAATTAGCTACTTTGCCTTGATCTAAGGTTCCTACTAAGTCGGCAACACCTAATAATTGTGCCGGAGTAGACGTAAGCGCCTCAAGTGCTTTTTGCTCGGATAAACCGTACTGAATGGCTTTGCGAAGGTTTGGCAAAAACGTAGTAACGTCTTTTAATCCATTCGCTGTTAAAGCAAAAGAAATGTTTGCCTTTTCAAAAGCTGCAGGATTGGTTGGGGCTAATTCCCAATGTTTCAATTCCGCCACATTGACAAAACGCATATCCGTTGGGTCTTCCACATCAATCGTCTGCGGGAAAGCAAGCGGTAAAATGAAGGCCGCTCTCGTCGCTTTCATTTCATCGATGCGCTGGTATTCGTCACCTGAACCTTTGATGATATATTGTACACCAAATTCGTCACCGATTTTGTCAGCACGCAAAACATTCCATTTTTCTGTGACTGCGAAAATTTGAGGTAACGATGCATTTTGGTTGAAGTGATCAAGGCTTAAATTCAATCCCTCTTGAACGGGTTTCGACTTATACCATTGGGCATCCAAGAAGTTTTGGCGAAGCAATGCTACGCTACCCATTAAAGATCCTGGGTAATCTTGTGTAGAAGATCCTTTTTCGAAAGAGAAATGGGCAGCCGTTTTTTCTTTCAAAACGACCTTATTTTCGCGGTCTTTGGCTAAAGAAACCAAGGCACTCGTTCCGCGGGAAATCCCATCCGGTTGTGAAGTAGAAACCGCACCGAAACCTAGTTTGCGTAGATCTTTCGCTTTGGATTCATTGACAGCGAAATGTTTCACATGTTCCACTTCCGATTTCAATGCCTGGTTCCATGAGAATGGTCCCTTGGTATTGCTGATCATTTGGGAAGGAGCGCGGTAGCTATAATTGCTTGCCGTAACGGCTTCCATACCATAATCACTAAAGGCATCAACGAAACTTGGATAGATAAATTTGCCTTTGCACTCGATGACAACGGCATCTTTGGGAATGGCTACGGATGTTCCAACAGCCTCAATGCGTCCTTGTTTGATCACAAGCGTTGCATTTTGTAGGGTTGTTTTCGCATCTTTGACAACGGTCGCATGAACGAAGGCATAGTAGCCCGCGCGTGGGTTTGCGACATCATTGATGGGGAAAGTTACTTGGGCTTGAAGTCCCTGAGCGAGGAAAAAAAGAATTACCCCGAGACTCCGGTAGGAGAATATTTTCATAGGTATGCTTTATTGATGAACAAACAAGTTACCAAAAAAAATCTTTCTGCCTATCCCTACTTTCGATAAACTGCTTTTTTACCGTAATAATTTGCAACGCATTTACACCACAGGTGTTTAGGGTCCGTCGAGAGGTCCTCCGTAAAGAAAAGTGCTGAGTGGTTTTTTAAAGGTGCTACTTCCACGCTATCCGTTTTGGATAATCGGATTTGCTCAAATCGAGCACGATATTCTTGGCTATATGCCTTGGCACTACCCGTGCTAATCTCGTGACTAAGTAAGTCGAAGTTTTTACTTTTATAGATCCCCAAACCGATAAATACCAACACCAAAACGGAAATCCGATTGAGATGCAAGCCTCCCCAAACCGACTTGAGTTGTAAGACAATAAAACAGACGAACATCAGCATGTATAACAAAAACAAGCTAATGATGCGTTCGGGAATATGAACCTCTCCGAGTGCAAAAGACAGGGGAATGAAGCTGACAATAATCGAAATAAAGAATAGGGCGGTCAAGGCAAGCATATCCAGGATTGACATGCGCACATAGCTTTTGGGAAGTTCCAACACAAACAACACCCAAAGGAAGCTTGCCCACATAAATGGCGAAGAAAAAAACTGACGGATCAATTCTTTGACATTGGAAAGCAAAATATGAATTCCATCCGCGAGCGGTACATTTGTAACTGCGCGCACTTGATTGCCAGGGGATAACATCACAAGTAAAAAGCCCACCAGCCAAATACCCAAAAACAAATACAGTTCCGGATTTAATGGCCCTTTAAATCGCCATTTCCAAAGTTGGTATCCCCAAAACACCCCCGAAAATAGCAACATGCTGATTTCGCTGCTCCCCATCAAACAAAACAGTAATCCGGCAAGTATCCAAGTTCGACCCCGCGAGGGCTTTTCGAAAAAATACACGACGAAAAACAATATCACCAGCTGTAAGGATGCGTAATAGTAGATGCCTGAAAACCAGTAAAACCACTGATACATACCCGATATGGAATACAGCGCAGCTGCCTGAATCAAAAAGACGCTCGACCAAAGTCGGGTAGAGCGAAAAGGTAAATCCGTCATGCGACGAACGAGGTAGAGGTTTGTTACAAAACCCAATGCTACCAATAGGTAGGTATTTATACCCGAAAAAGTAAAACTCGAACTAAAAAACAAGGGCGTCAAATGCATCATGATATTCCCAAAATACCGACCACTCCAGCCCATGTAATAAAAATAAGCGCCGGGAAGTACCCCAAATTCTTTGGAAACCCAGGCAAAACAAAAATCATCGACGAGGTTAGGCGTATTGAATTGAGCGAGGTAGAGCATCATGAATACCAGGGTGGCCCAGCTTCCAAAACAAGCAACGAACATCACGCGACCAATAATTCGACTAATCGTAGGGTTTTTCATCTTACTTAAAATATCACGCGTTTTTTGCGTAGGTAAACGCTGAAAAATAAATAAGCGATGTAAAAGAAACGGTTTCGAGCCCGCAAATACTCGGCTTTCAAAGGTCTTTTTCGTGCGGGAGCCGGCGTACAAGTCACTTCAAATTCTTGGTAATCGAGCCCCGTTTCAAGCAATTTGCCGGAATGATCCAGTGAGTAATTCATGTAGCGCGCATCGAATTGCAAAGCTTGCAACAGCCCGGTATCGACTAATTTAAACGCGCATGAAAAGTCGTTCAAACGGGAACCATAAATGGAATTACATAAGCGATTTGAGGCTTTTTGACCGAAACGATTGACCCAGTTATCAAATTTTCGTGTACGAAAGGTAAAGGCTATTCGGGATTCTGTGGACCACAATGTGGGTAATATGGAGTCCAAATTTTCAATGGGAAATTGCCCATCGGAATCCGTAATGAGCGTCCAATGATGTTTGGCTTGCGCGATAGCACGTGCAAAAGAAAATCCGGGACCTTCATTCTGCTCGTTCCGTAAGATCGTGACTTGTGGATTTCCCGCAAATGCGTCTCTCAATTGCTCATATTGTTCGATGGCACTAAAATCGTCACAGACAATCACTTCGATGGCCTCAATAGCAGGATGATTTTGCCCATAGGCAAGCCATTGCTTGACCAAGGAAATGATCCCCGGGCATTCATTGAAAGCCGCCGTTACAATACTAATTGAGTTCTTCATCAATGGCTTGAATCATGGATTTAATTCCTTCTTCTAAGGTAATTTGCGGAGCCCAGCCCAACATATCGGTAATCTTTTTCACATCCGCGAGGGTTGTGTTTGCATCCCCAGCACGAGAAGCAGTATGGTTTTTTTCTAATGGGAAAAAGGCGGCCAACTCATTTACTGAGTAATTAATACCAGACCCTACATTGAATATTTCCCCAACATGCGCCGTTTCCATGGCTTTTATGTTGGCCTGCACTACATCCGAAACATGGATAAAGTCACGACGTTGTTCACCACTTCCGTGGATTTCGAGGCTTTGCTTATTGCGGTATTTATCAAGGAAAATTCCTACGACGAGCGCATAAGCCCCGGTCGTTGGTTGGCCTGGGCCATACACATTAAAATAGCGTAAGATGTTTGCCTCTAAACCAAAATTACGAACGTATTGTTGGACGTATAATTCGCCAATATGCTTCGTTAAACCATAAAAATTAAGGAAATCCCCTTTATCTTGTTCATTTTGAACCCCCGGGTGATTACCATAGAAAGTGGACGATCCCGAATAAACGACCCGTTTTACACCTTGTTTTCTTGCAGCTGCGAGCACGTTTAATGTACCAAGCACGTTGCTATCGTGGCATTCGAACGGCATGTCGAAAGAAGGACCACTGCGCGAAAAGGCAGCCATGTGAAAAATACCATCAACTCCCTCGACTGCTTTTTCACAGGTGGAGAGATCTTGAATAGAGCCTTCGATAAGGTGTACTTGGGGGTGCAGCTTTTCGGCATCTCCAAATGACATATCATCTAGCACACGTACTTGATGTCCTGCATCAATCAACGTATTAGACAAATGCGTTCCTATAAATCCGGCACCACCGGTTACTAAATAAAGCATGCTATTTTGTTAGTTGTTCGCGTTGTTCTACATACAATTTTGCCTCCGCTAATTCTGCTGGGGTATTGATCCCGAGCGACTTATAAAAAGGCTGATCTAGGCGCCAAAACACCTTAAATTGCGGGTGCAAGGTACCAATATATTTCACAAAGTTCTTTTCACCCGTCACATTTCCCGGCTTGGCTTGCTTCGCATAGGCCGACCAAGTTTGCTGCAAGAGGCTTTTGGTTAATCCAAAAATTCCCATGTCTTTGAATCCGTGCGCATCGACTACTTCCTCTTCGCGACGTTCAGCAACCTGAAGTCCTTGCTCAGAAAAACGGTATTGAACATAAGGATTTTCGACCCAAACCAAAGGAACCGTTGCATCGTTATTGGCCAAATCCTTCCACATCGCATCATGAAGTTCTTGGTCGCAGAATGGCTGATCACCCCACTGAAGAATCAAACGAAAGTCTTCCGAAAGCGATAGCACGTGGGACACCAGTTGGTCAACCGCATCAAACATGCCTGTCGCTTCGTGTTGGATTAACACCTGTACCTGAGCAGGTGCTTGTGCAGCCACATGCGCATCGAAATAGGCTTTGCCTTCTGGACTAAGTAAGAGGAGTACGAGATCAATCTCAGGATTCAAGGACTCCAAGATAAAATCAAAAACCGTTTTTGTCCCCGAAACAATCGTGAAAAGCTTAGGGACATTGCTATTAAGCCGACTCCCTTTCCCCGCAGCAGGAATTGCTAATATCTGTTTCATTGCGCTTGTATGAGTTCCGTTAAATAGGTGTTAATCGAAGTGTAATAGACATCTGAAATACCTTCAATGGCCGGATTGTGCACCCCCACGGCACGTACGTGCGCCGCTTTTAAACTTTGTATTCCTTGGATGGAATCTTCAATGCCTTGCACTTCGCCTTTGATGTCAAAAGTCCGAATACAATGCAAAAACGGTTCCGGATCGGGTTTAGAGGCACCATAATCTTCTGCCGTTACAACGCCTTTGAATAAATCATGTACTTGATGTAAATCGAGTAGCGCATCAATGGACTTTCGGCTTCCGCCTGTAACGATATACATTGAAAAACCCAGATTCTTTAGTTGTTGCAATAGGGTCAAATCCACCAAGCATTTCACCTCTGTTAAATTAGCCTGATACGTCTGCGATTTAAATTGGGCAAGCTTTTGCGTGTCCGAAAAAACATCTTGGTAGCGAGCAAAAACGTCGATCGTTTTGATGCCCTTCAGTGTCTCATAGGAAGGGCATTCCCCCAAATGAAATGCATCAAACGTTTTCAAATAGGCCGCTTCATGCCCCGCGTCTGTATCAAATAACGTACCATCAAAATCAAACAATAGGCTATACATAAAGACCTACTAAATTCTTTAAAACGGTGCCTACTTTTGCAAACAGATTAAA
>JBDLUL010000069.1:0-6375 GCA_039805345.1 Bacteroidota bacterium
GCACCCGAATACGGAAAATATGCGGATGAGGTATTGGCTAAACAAATGAATCCTGCCGTGCTTAAGGAGCTTCGTGCGATTGAGGCCAAAAAAGACTTCGCCAATCCCCGCTACATGGAATTATTGATCCCGAATTTTTACCACGAGCACATTTGTCGCTTGTCCGAATGGCCAGACGGCTTAAATCGCACCTTTAAACATGCGAATGGGCTTATTTATACGCAAATGCAAGGGCCATCGGAATTTGGAATTGCGGGTTTATTGGCCAACTGGGATATCAAAAATCGCTTGAAGGAAATCACCGTTCCGACCCTCATGATCGGAGCGAAATACGATACGATGGATCCCAAGGCCATGGAGGAGCAAAGTAAAATGGTTCAAAAAGGTTCTTATTTGTACTGCCCGAATGGAAGCCATTTGGCGATGTGGGATGACCAACAAGTCTATATGAAAGGAGTAATTGAATTTATCCATCAAGTTGACCAACATGAAAAATAACTATTTACTAATCCTGGGTTTTTTGCTCAGCTTCAACCTGCATGCCCAAACCTGGAAACCCTTGTTCAACGGCAAAGATTTGACCGGTTGGCAACACGTAGGCGGAGGCTCTCGTTTCGTTGAGAATGGCTTGTTGGCCAGCAAAGGTGGCATGGGTCTCTTGTATTGGACCGGCGGAAAACTGGGCAATTGCCAAATCCGTGTCGTGTACAAAATGCAAAATTTCAATAGCAATTCGGGCGTATTCATTCGCGTTCCCGCAGAACCCAAAGAGGAATGGATGCCGGTATTTTATGGCTACGAGGTGCAGATCGACAACCATCCGGAAACGTCCAACGAAGACGAATACCACATTAGCGGTACACTCTATGCCTTTACAAAACCCAAAAGCAAGCCGGGAAAACCGGGACCGGAGTGGAATACGCTCTTAATTACCTTGGATGGTCCTCGGACGATTGTTTACTTGAATGATCAATTAGTCACGGATTACCGCGAAGGTGAACCCGTTCCGCCGCGTAAATTTGATTTTGAGCCCTACCCAGGGCGCCGACCGAATTCCGGTTGGTTTGGTTTACAAAACCATGGAGACGAAGATGTCGTGTATTTTAAAGAAGTTTCTGTTAGACCCCTGAAAAAATGAAGCGTTCCGAATTCATCAAAAAAAGCACCCTAGCTTCGGCGGGATTTTTCATTGTCCCTCGTCATGTGTTGGGAGGAAAAGGTTTTGTGGCGCCCAGTGATAAATTGGTTATCGCGGCCATCGGTTGCGGAGGCGAGGGGGATAATGACATTCAGCATTTAGCCAAAACGCCCAATAACAATTCGACCATCGGATTTTTATGTGACGTGGATCAGCGACAAGCAGCTCCCAAACGCAAACAATTCCCGAAGGCGAAGTTTTACGAGGATTGGCGGGAGCTTTTTGATAAAGAAAGCCAGCATTTTGATGCCGTAACGGTCGCGATTCCGGATCATAACCATGCGGTGGTAGGTCTACGCGCCATGCAAATGAAGAAACATTTGTACCTTCAAAAGCCTTTGACGCATGATATTCACGAAGCACGCATCATCACGCAGGCGGCTTCTAAATATAAAGTCGTAACGCAAATGGGTGACCAAGGCGCTTCCTGTGAAGGGATGCAAACCATGCGTGAATGGATTGAAGCGGATTTGATTGGTGAGATTTCCAAGGTGTATTGTTGGACCGATCGTCCTGTTTGGCCGCAAGGCATATCTTGGCCAAAGACACCCAGTCGGATCCCGAAAGAACTGAATTGGGACTTATGGTTGGGAACCGCCCAAAACACGAATTATATTGAAAACCTCGTGCCCTTCAATTGGCGCGGATGGTGGGATTTTGG
The DNA here is from genome assembly GCA_039805345.1 of Bacteroidota bacterium. Taxonomy (GTDB): domain Bacteria; phylum Bacteroidota; class Bacteroidia; order Cytophagales; family Spirosomataceae; genus Aquirufa. The sequence continues at coordinate 1,860 of JBDLUL010000069.1, forward strand.
CACAGGTGCCTTAGGCGACATGGGTTGCCACATCATGGGGCCTCCGTTTAAATTATTGAATTTGGGTTATCCGCATGAGGTTTCGGGAAGTGCATCCACGACCTACAGCGGTGTATTTAAGGAATCTGCTTATCCGGAAAGTGGGCCTATTTCGAGTTCTTTGAAATATCGCTTTACGATGAACAATGGCAAAGATTTGGATTTGTATTGGATGGATGGAGGCATTACGCCGGAGCGTTTGCAGGCTTTGGCGCCCGAAGTGAATATGAATGATGCCTTGGGGGATTATCCGGGCGAAAATGATTTTGAGGGTTCTACCTTATTTGTGGGGACCAAAGGTGTCATTGCCTGCGGCTGGGGTGGTTCGCATCCGCGCTTGTTTTCGAAGGAATTGCAGGAAGCGGCCCAACAAATCCCGCAAAAATATGCCCGTGTCAAAGGTGGCATGGATGGCCACTGGTGGCAATGGATCGATGCGAGTATCGCCGGTTATGGCAATATGGAGGTAAGTTCGCCTTTTGAAGGCTATGGCGGACCGTTGACCGAAACCGTGTTATTGGGTAATTTATTGTTACGCAGTTTTAACATCCGCGAGAAGGTGAAACGCATGGATCCGGTATATGGCGCGATGGAAGGCTATGCCTACAGCGGTCGCTACAAGGCGCTGAAATGGGATGGGGCGAATATGCGCGTCACGAATTACGAACCCGCGAATCAATTCTTGCAACGAACCTACCGAAAGGGCTGGGGAGATTTAGTCCTTTAGTTGTTTATACGCTTATTGGCGACCAACGGTTTGGCCCAAAGACCAATGCTTCCAATGTAAGCCATGCTGATAAACAGGATGCTCATACCTGTTTTTAGGCCAAAAATATCGCCTATTCCGCCGACGATGAAGGGGAAGATGGCTCCGCCTACAATGCCCGTGACAATGATGCCGGCGAAGGATCCATGGTTTTCTGCAACCGAATTTAAGGCCAAAGAAAAGATAATCGGGTACATCACCGAGGCAAAAAATCCAATTAAAGGAAAGGCGATTAAGGCCGTTTGCGCGTCGCCGTATAAAGCAAATCCCAAAGAAATCATGGCAAGCAGGGTGAAGCCTGTGAGTACGATCCGACTGTCCAATAATTTCAGTAATACGAGTCCCAAAATGCCTCCGGCTGTCATCAGACCCCAATAATACGCGATGGTATCCGCGCCATGGGTTTGTGGATCCAAGCCGTGGTAGCTTTGTAGGAATTGCGATATCCAGGTCGCGATGCCTTGTTCAGTTCCTACGTAGCAAAGCATGGCGATGAAATACAAGATCACGTATTTGTTTTTGAAAAGTTGGAGATGAATAGCCCAAGCTCCGGGTTTTTCGTCATCGCCCAAATCTACCTTGGGGAATTTGGTCATGAAACTGATGAGCATCATCAGCAGACTGATCGCGATAAAGAGGAAATACAAGGATAGCCAGGGAAAGGTTTGGGCTTGAATGCTGGGATGCGCGATGAATTTTTGGTACACCATCGGGCTTAAGAAAGAAGCAAAGCCAAAAATCAATTGGGCTAACACGGAGTAATTGGCATAGTTTTCTTCACCGCCTGCCGTTCGCAGTAAGGGATTAATCACCACTTGTAACATGGCCATGCCGCTACCTATGAGGAAAAGGGAAATCAGTGCGCTGAGGTAATGCGGTGATAATACGAGGAGCAGGGACCCGATTGTAGCGAGTCCGAAGGCAAAAATCATCACTTTTTTTTCGCGGTAAGTTTCCAGTAAAATTCCTGCTGGAATGGAGGTCACACCGTATGCGATAAAAAAAGAAAATGGCAATAAGGAAACGAGGGTCAAGTTTAGGTTAAAACTGCGAATCAAGTCGGGGATGATGGGCCCCATGATGTTCGAGATAAACGAAATGACGAAAAAAGTTAACAGGATAAGGAGGACAAGAATGGGACTTTTTTGCATGAATTAAAATTTCAGATTATAAGCCAAATAGGGGATGGCTGTGAATTCACTTACCGTAGGGGATAGGAAGCCAAAATCGATGGCATAACGGGCACCTAGGTAACGCGCGCCAACGGATAGGATACCGTTGTTTTCATAGGACGAATTGATTTGTTGGCCTGTCATCGGATCATAGTCGACCGTTTTCGTCGCAAAAAACCAATTCTCGGTAAGCAGCATCATACGTTTAGAGATGCGCGTCATCCCCGAAAGCGTGAGCATGGGTTTGTTGGCAAATTTCCATGCATCATCACTGGTACTGTAACCCGAATTTTCTTTCACGGCGCCTAATCCAAGATTCACCGTTACATTATGCTCTTTGGATCCAACGGTAAGGGATCCATATCCGGCACCTACACCAAAATTAAGATCTCGAATCAAGGATGTGGCAAAGATAATGCCGCCGCCTACGTGGACGTTTTTAGCAACTTGGTAGCCTATTTTTGGGGTTATGAAAATGGCAAAGGGGATGACGACACCTGCTCCGATGGAGAAATGATCCGTGAGTCCTAGTTGGAAAGAGTTCACCAGGAAGTAAGCGTTTTGGTAGTATTTATCTCCTTTTTTGAGCGGAATCGCGGATGGGCCAAAAAAATATCGAGTCGGTTGGGGATTATTAAACTGTCCTTTTTCATTCAAGGCATCAGATACCGGCATACGGTCCACCGATTGAATATTTTCCCAGGGAATGGTCATCTCACCCGTTTCGACGATATTGAGTGTGATGGATTTGTCGTTTTGATTTTTGAGGATTCCCTGAACGCTGTTGCCTTGTTTCAGTTGGATGCGAACAAAGGTGGAATCTTGTGCATTTGCGATGCTTGCGATAAACAATAGGCAAATGGTGATGAATGCTTTCATGGGGAAATCGGATTAACGAGGGCTTTAAGGTATGATTTTTTTTTATCCTCCACAACTTACCTTTGGCAATCCTCCAAGGTTTGCCAAAGGTAGTGCGGGAAATTGGAATTAACCTTTTCAAGAACTGATAATCGTTTGAATTTATCAGTTCTAAAGGGCTAGTGAAATGCGTGAATTATGAATTCACATAAATTTTAATGATTAATTGCCTTAGGCTGATTAGGTTTGTAGCCTGATAAGTTATGGGATGAAATTACGGATTCGTTGGGTGATTTTTATGGGCTGCTTGTTGTGTTTTAACGTATTTAACACGTTGGCTGACACGCAGACACTAACTTGGTTTGATGCGGAATTGAGCGTGCGTAAGCGGGTCGACTTGCAATCGCAAACATTAGAAATAGAGCGGACGCCAGGCGTTTGGATTGTTCAGACGCGCATCAACGTTGATTCCAATATTTTACAACGACTGCCTCCCCGAATCGCACCACATGCGTTCTTGCAGTCCAATGGAAACATACGATTTACCTTGGCTGGAACAGGTCAGGTAATTGATTTTGATGTCCGTCAAAATACCTTGAAACGGGTTGATCAAACATTTTATGCTGGATACAATTTTGGTGCTTCGGTATTTCAGCGAAAGAATCAACTATACAGTTTTGGAGGGAGTGGTTTTTGGGATTTTAGTAAGGCATTGACCTATTACAAGGAGTCGGGACGTGAGTGGGAAAATATCAAATCCACCAACTTAGGACCTCAAGCTATTTTTAATGGCTTTCAGGGGTATTCGGATTCATTGGATTTATTTTTTGCAGGAGGTTCGGAGTACCATGATTTTTTGAATAATCAAGCTACGGAAGTGGATGGCAAACTGTATGCCTTTCATTTTAACCAAATGGCTTGGTCACTCCTAGGAGAAATTAATCCCAAATTATTACAAGCCAAATCGCGGGAAATCCTTTGGTCGGGACGATATTTCATCCAATTTTCAGATTCCATGTTGTACATCATTGACCCGGTACAAAATGCTGTTTTTGAATTGCAAAGTGCGGTAGATAATTTTCAGGCAGCACCCCAAATGTATGTTGGCCGTGGCAATATTTACGCCTATTGGGATGCCGAAGGGAGTAAGCAGAAAATCTATTCCATTGCTGAATTATTGAAATTAGCCAAACCTATAGGAGCATTTTATGAGGCGCCAAGCCAACTTAATAGCTACCTATTGCTTGCTTTGTTAGCCTTGAGTTTAGGGATCGGATATTACGTAATTGTTCGAAAAAGGACATTAGTCTTGGATTTGGATGGTCCAGAAATTGCGCTTGTGCAGGCATTGATGCAATCTTCGGAAGGATTGTCGACTATTGAGGTGAATGAAATTTTGGGAATATCCAGTAAGAACATTGATAATCAACGCAAGCTGCGGTTGCAAGTGATTTCGAATATCAATCATAAATTTCAAGTCAAATATCGAATTGGGAATGCCATCATACGGAATCCATCGGCGGTTGATAAGCGTCAAAGTTTATATTCATTTAAGCCTGAAGCTATTAAAATGTATGCCAAGTAGTCGAACTACTTTTTTATAGATCAGCTAATTTATGCGCGTAATTTACCTATATACCCGTAAAAAGCATTTCAACTAACAAACACACAATCATGCGGA
>JBDLUL010000070.1:0-7130 GCA_039805345.1 Bacteroidota bacterium
TCAACAAGCCTCCAATGATACCCCATTTAATTAATAGTAAACTTTTCGAAGTTGTCGTCGTTTCCATAGCTTATTGTTTATAATAAAGTGAAATTAACAAATTTGGCAAGAAGGCAAGAAATAGTTTTTGGCTAAACTCATCACGTGCAATACTAAAAGCATTGATACCTTGAATGCCCTGCATCAACTGAAAGTAATATTCTTTTCCCTCCTGCTTGATGATCACATCCTTATATTGCCCTAATTCATGCACACTCAATCTGATATAGTCTTGTAAAACTTCTAAGCCTGTAACAGATTCATAAAAATAATACAAAGAAAATGCCCCAACTAACGCAGTAATCAATACGAATATGTACTGATACAGAAATAATTTAAGAAAATGGACAGATGCCCCTCTGTTCGATCCAACCCAACTTTTGGCTAAATACACTTGAGCCAACAAAACAATCACAAACGAAGGAGCCTTCTTACCTGCTAAGGGAATGATGTCATTGATTGTAAGCACATAACCATATACCCCCATCAAAACGACACAAATAAGGCTAACCCAAATCACCCGAGGCAATTTTCCTAGTAATTCTCTCATCTTATCCTTGATACAAAATTTGATCTCCCTTAATCACGTGAGTAATTTGCGTTTTAAATGTCTCTCCAAGGAAACATGAATTCTTTGATTTACCCACGATATCAGATAGTTGGTAAACATAATTTACGCCTGACTCGAATACAATTCCTTGCACCTGTGCTCCTACTTCGACAACAGGCAATGAAATACCTGCTAATGAAGCCGGCTTATGCGAGATGTAATCCAAGCTATTTTTTAGTTTGCGCTTTTCAGCTGCATCGACAAAGGCAACTAATAAGGTTTCTAATCCTATGGTTCCAAAATCCGCATGATCAAATTCCAAGGCTTTTGATTCAAATTCCACGGGATGGTGATCCGAAACAACGGCATCGATTACACCAGCTTCTAAACCTTTCCACAAAGCCTCCAAATCATCAGAAGCTCTAAAAGGAGGAAATACCTTTTTATTCGTATCGAAATCAGCAATCGCATCTTCCGTAAAAATCAATTGGTGTACAGCTACATCAGCAGTCACAGGCAATCCTTCCGCTTTAGCAGCCTGAATTAGTTCCACTCCTGCAGCTGTAGAAATACAAGCAAAATGGAGTCTAAAATGAGCATCTGCAAAACCAAAAGTATTTGCTCGCACATAACGCAACAAATCCAAATCCCGTTGGATACTCATGCTTTCACTTAAGACTGGAATTCCTTTCAAACCTAATAACGTACTTTGTAAACCTTCGTGAATTTGACCGTAAAGGGATAAGGCTTCCGTATCAGGCCGACAAACAATCGTAACAGGCAAGGTCTGTAGATACTGAAGGCTTTTGGCCATCAAATCAACTGCTTGCAAGGAACCCGCACCATGTCCAAACCAATGGGCTCCAGCGCGGTGTAAATCAAACAAATCTGTAAAATTCTCCCCTTGATTATCTAGGCTTAAGGGTGCCATGGGATGAAAGGCAATTTGGCCTGATTTCTGACGAATAAAGCGAACCGAATCTGCCTGCTGAGGCACTGGAGAACCTGTAGGCAATAAAAGCATATCCAATACGCCACCCTTCAGCGCTGCCCGACTTAAACTTTCCCAATCCTCCCGATGTTCACCACCCGGTAAGGTATTGTGGACGCGTAAGTCAACAAGACTAGAAGACCAACGTAATTGATTCCCTGCGATGACTACATCAGCCTTTTCTTGAATAGAAGGGGCTATTTGAATCCATTGACCACTTTCAGCCAATAAATCTACCGTCTTGCCATGAAAGCTTGAGCGAGAGTCAGATACTAAAACTGATTTAACTAAAATCCGCATGTTATATATAAGCTAAAAAAAAACCCTGAAATCAGGGTTTTAAAATCAATGTCCAACAAATGCTTGATAAGTAGCTACATCCATCAATTGATCAATGTCACCTAAATCACTTGGTTTCATTTTAACAACCCAACCTTCACCAAATGGATCCGTATTAACTAATTCCGGGCTATTATTTAAATTCGTATTAAACTCAACTACCTCTCCAGCAACAGGTAAAAATAAATCTGAAACCGTTTTAACAGCTTCTACCGTTCCAAACACAGCGTCTTGAGCGATGGTCTTCCCGATCGTTTCCACCTCAACAAAGATAATATCTCCTAACTCGCTTTGCGCAAAGTCTGTAATACCTACAATCGCCACATCACCCTCTACCTTAATCCATTCGTGTTCTTTTGTGTACTTTAAATCTGCTGGGAAAATCATATGTTCGTATTTTTTATGCTTGCAAAGGTCACTAAAATCGGGCTTGATTGCAAAAATTTTAAAATAATTATTCTAAACTATATCGGATTTGAAAACCGCCTGCTACCGTCGAACGGTAGAAAGAATTGGAAACCAAAGGGTTATTCATCATTTTATCGAAATATGCAGTAACTGATAATTTATCACTCACCGAATAACTAATCTGTGGCCTGAATTGGAAATTCACAAATCCCTGTGTAACAACCGTCTCCGCATCCAACTTGCGTTGCAAAGTCCGGGTATCCCGAATCGTTAAATTCATGTTGAAACGGAGGTCATTCGGCAAACGGACCGATCGACCATTAATCTTAAAAGGTATCAACATATTCGCTTTGGTAAATCCAACCGCAAAGGTTAAATCCTTATTCGCCACCTCAGCCACTTGTGAGTTTGCTAAATTCAAACCCACGGAACGATCTTGGTTATATTCAAATCGTAAGGAAACCCTGCTTTTTGTAATGGCATTAACGCCCACCAAAGGAGAAAAACGCTCTGTGAATGAAATTGTACTCATCACATAAACCGGAATCAATGTTTTTGTTTCTGGGTCAAAACGCGAAGATAAAGGATACAATAAACTGTTCAATGTAAGATTTTGGAAATCATTCGCTAACTGACCATATTCTAAGGCTGACACAAAATTACCCACACTATACGTACTTGAATACATGTGTGTAATCGTAAACGAGCTGAACTTCTTCGTAATTCCAGGGAATAAATTCAAACCGTTATAATCCACTTTCCAGTTGGGCAATGGAAGGTTATAAAAAGGCGAAAACTTGACGTCATTCGCAGATACACCTGAATAGGCTGCAAAGAAAGAGGGAATCAACACATCTTGCGAGTTCTTGTTATACATGCCCTCGGCAACCTTTGTACGATTCAAACGTGCCATAAGAACCTCTCGGTTCGTCCGAAACGTCTCAAAAACAACCGTTGGATCTTTAAATGCTGTCATAAACGACAGAAAAGACATCGAATAATTTCCTGAACGCAAAGGACTCTGACTCTTAAATGGTCCTCCTAATTCCGCAGGACGGAAAAACTCTTGATAATTATCTCCCTTATTGTAATTTCCTTCAACCTGAATACGTAAATCTTTATTCGGCTCTAATTGTGTTGAATAACTAAATTTCTGTTGACGTAATTGTGTAAACGGCACATTTTGAACAATACTCTTTGATAACCAACCATTCTCTGCAGCAGTAAATCGAATTTGATCACTTTGGCCACCACTCACAAAATCCAAACCGGGCGCACCCCAATTCCCATTCATACCCAATCGACCTGGGGATGGATTAAATCCAGGCAAGGTCGTAGACTCATTCATTGAATAGTTAACCTGAATTCCGCGAAGTGTTAAAAGCAATCGAGCTACCGACTTCAATGCATTTTTAGGTGGAATGATAATGTCCTCGTCATCTCCTGGATTTCGAGCAACGTCTTTCGTGCTGGGATTACTTGAATTAACCCACCGCAAAGCGCGAATACGATTGTACAAAGAAACGAAATCCACCTTCCCATTAATCGACCGCTCGCGGGTATTCTTGATAATATTACCAAATGGAATATCCAGAGAGTCCTTGATATTAAATGAATTGGCAAAATAATTATACCCAATGCGATGCGTATAATCCGCATTCATCCAATCCGTCAATGGCAATTTCTGTAAGGGTAAGCGCCAAACTAAACCAGCTTGTTGGTCAAACTCCTTGGCTCTACCCAAGGCCCGTATGTTGAATATTACCGAATCACGCTTCGCTTGCGTATCTAAATCTCCAAAGGGTTCGTCTATAATCGTATTAACATTGGCAGAATAATTGACAATCATAGTCTTTGTCAAATTCCAATTCAATGCGTACTGCCGATTAAAAAACCAATATTTCTCAAATTGTGGAGCAACTCCTTCTGTGGTTAACTGTTGGTTTCGCAACTGCGTCTTCACAAAACTCCGATCCATCTCAGTTCTCACGGTAATCGAGCTAGGGATAATATTCACATTAAGATCACGTAAAAGAGCTAACCACTGCGAATTAGATTTCATCTTCGTGAATGGCTCCCAGTAGTTTGCCGATGAAGTATAACTATACAAAATACTACCTCGTTGACTTAATTGTCGGTAAGTTTCCGTCAATGTATTCGTGCGAATCATCTCGGAATAGGCATAACTAAAAGTAAAATTTGACAAGTCCCAAACGTAAGCATGCTTCGCTAACGAAGATCGAATCTTTCGGACATTGGTAAAATTAAATCCTTGTCGTTCCGTATTATCTTCCACTAATTTCAAATAATCCGCACGTTTTGCCTGCGTATTAAATTTACTGATGGCATCCGCTAAGAAAATATCTGGATCGAGTGGATCAAATTGTGGAGCTACATTTCGACGGTCATACGAAACATAGAATGGAATCTTAAAGCCCCATTTCTGAGGTAAAAACTTATCTAAATTCAGATTGGCAGTAATACCATATTCCTTCGTATTATCCCTTGAACGATCCGATATCTTCGATTGAACGCCTCCAAAACCATAGTTCTTAAAACTACCGTTCATGGTGATTTGACCTAAATCGGCCAATTTAATTCCCATCTTACCTAAGGCTGCAGCTCCTGAAGTTTGATCAAACCCCGATGCTCTTAACTCATTCACCCAAACGCAGAAGGACTTATTTTGCCCATCTTTGGCCGTATTTCGAACACCTATCATCAAGACCATGGATGCACTTTGATCCGGTCGGCCCATCACAGTCACGCGATAGGTTTTCCCAGTAGAAGAAACCATATTCAATGTAAACCGATCATTCAAGGATTTGCCTTGTCGGTCGCGCTCAATTTTCACTTGCTTCAGCAAGTCAAATTCAACATCAAATTCATTGTCTTGTGGCCAAATCTCAATATCTAAACTTTGGCCTTTTTGCGTTTGACGCAATCCCGTTTGTTCTACTTCGTAATAATTATCCGTCATATCAGTACCAATCCGCATGAATGCTGAAACTTGGCCATCTACCTGATCTTGACTTTGCATGGAAACAAACATGCGTAAACGCTTGTAATTAATGAAATCAAACGCTGAATTCTTAAACACCCCGCGCGCATCCCCTGGACGCAAATTATCCACACATAAACTCATGGATTGTTCATTCAATCGTGCATTATTAATCGTTGTCACATCTTGATCCCGTACAAATCCAGGGGGAACTACATAAGGTACTGTATTCGCACCTTTACTTGCAGGCCCATTTTCTTCTATATTCACGGATGATATACGGAACTTCGCATCATAGGTCTCTGGAATTTCCTGTCCGTTGCGCTGATCCAAATCTCCAATAAACTTACGGTAGGAATATCCCGATAATTGCAATTGTGCAAAGCGCAAAACCACCGGATCTTGGAATTGACTCAATAACATTCGGAAGAATCGAATGGATTTGAAACTCGAGATTTCTCCCGCCGGTGTCGTATAATTACGTTTGTCTTTAATCGGAATTCGGAATAAATACCAATCCACTCCCCCATCATTGACTTTGTCCACAACAAATCCTTGCCCAACCGCTAATCCGCCGGGCTTCAAGTCTACCTCATATTGAAAATACGCCTCAACTTCATTGACCGTATTGTCATTGTTTAAATCCTCGCGGTCCGGCATCATGGAATTCGCCTCTGTTACATTCGAATTACTTGGATTATCCGTGGTTGGCGAATTATTTTCAATCCCCATGTAATTCTTATACCGTTCAATCATACTTCCTGTAGTATTGTAATTACTACTCAAATAATGAACAAAGTCATCTCCAGCAGGGTCAGCTTGAATAGCCGCGATAGCCTTTGCGTCACTTACACGCGTTTTGGTTTGTGCTAAATATTCCGCAAAATAAGTAGCTTCTGAAATCGAATTATTTTCTCCTACTTGATTAGGTAAACCATCTAACCCAATATCTTGTTGGCCTCTTCCTGCTTGATTATCAAAGGCATTAATCACAAATTGACGTTTCGGCGCTAAACCCCAATTCGTTTTCTCGACATTCTGGGAACTACCGGAAACGATCTTTTCACCTGCAGGAATACCATTCTCAAAGTTGGAGAACCCATCCGGAATAAAATCTTCTGACACGTCTCCCAAATGAAAAATCAATTTACCCCCCGTCGTATTATTCTTATTAAACAGACCATCACGAATTTTCCCAGACTCCCCAGAAACAAAGGGATCCATCAACCAAAATTCAATCTGCTCCACATTTGCATTGTCGAAATCCGTGTCTGATGTAATGGAACGCGTAATCGCCCCGAAATTATTCTTGGGATTAGGTAATAAACCTTGAGCGGTCAAATTCGGGTTGAAGTTATAAATACCGCGTTCCGACGGGAAATAAGCGACATCCAAAACCCCCAAAGGTAAATTGGTGATGTTGTTAGCAAAATCTTTATTCGGGAATAAACCCTTTGGCGTTACCACCCGCTCATAGGCATAGGTATTCACGGTGGCTGGATCAAGTCCTGGGACATCAATTGAGAAGCCTCCTTGTCCATAGAGACTGGCATCTACGTTATAGGCTGAAATCTTTGCCCGACGGAAATTAGCACTCAAATCACGTGGATTCGAAACGACAAAATCCTTAGGCGTAGATGCAGGACGCCATAAAGTTGGTTGCGAACTTAAATTAAATACAACACGCGCCGACTCAAAATCATCGATAAATGCGTTCCCTTGAACACGATCATTAACATTCGGAATTAACTTGGCAAATTCCCCTTGAAAATCAATGACTGATGTTTCCTTCGTAGAGATAA